>JAGOWL010000010.1 GCA_018060215.1 Pseudoxanthomonas sp. | reverse complement strand
GCGCGGTCCAGGGCCACGCGGGCGTCGGCCACCACCTGGTCACGGGCCGGGTGCTGGGCGTAGGCCAGTTCCAGCGCCGCCTCGATCGCCTTCTGCTGCTGCTGCGGGCTCGGGTTGTCGGGCAGTTGCGGCGCGCCGGCGGTGTCCTTGAGCACCTGCTGGGCGATGGCGTACATCTCGCCACGCACGCGCACCAGTTCGGCCTCGGCGCGCTGCTTGATCTCCGCACGCGACAGCGAGGACAGCAGGGCGAACTGCAGCTTCTGGTCGTAGACCTCGGCGCCGACGCGGAACTCGCCCTTGGCATTGGGCACCAGGGTTTCGTCCAGCCACTTCTGGTGCTCGGCCACCGCGGTCTTGAGGCCGTCGATGGCCGCTTGCGCCTGTTGCCGGTCGGCCGGATCCAGCTGGTCCAGGTGCGGGGTGATGAAGGTGTCGACGATGCCCAGCACGCCGGCGTTCTGCCGGGCCACGGTCTCGGCGTGGACCTTGGGCACCCGCGCCGGGTCGAGGTTGGCACGGGCCTGGGCCAGCAGCGCCGGGATCTTCTGCATGCGTGCGGTGGCCGACTTCAGCCGCTCGGGCAGCGGGGCGAACTCGCGTGCCATCAGGCCGTAGATGGCCTGGCCGGCCAGGCCGCTGTAGAGCTGCGGATCCCAGGCCCAGCCCTGCAGGGTCTGCGCGTTCCAGATGTCGTACTGCAGCTGGTTGCGCAGGATCGCCGCGTCGACCTGGTTCTCGCGCGAGAGCGCGGCCACGTCCAGCGCCTGCAGTTCGGCCAGGAGGTTCTGGCTGAATTCCAGGCCACGGGCGCGGCCGGCTTCGCTGAGGTCGTCCAGCTCGCCGTCGAAGCGGTGGTCGCCGATCTGGGTGGCGCTGACCGGCGACAGCTGGAACCAGCCCTCCAGGGCGCGCGCGGACAGGTCGGTGAAGGCGGCGTCGGCCGCCGACACGGCCGCGGCGGTGGCTTGCCCGTCAGTGGCCGGGGCGGTGGGCGATTCGGCCTTCTGGCAGGCGGCCAGGCTGGTCAGCAGGGCGAGGGCGAGCAGGGTCTGGCGCATGGTCGGGACCTTGGTGTCTGGAAACCACCAAGCATAGGCGCACCGTCGCCGCGCCGCATGTGCCCAAAGGCCAGCGCCGATGCGCGGAGGCCGGTGCATGACGTGCGGGTCCGTCGGCGCCGCGGGACCCTCGGTGGGTGCCGGGGGGGCGTGCCGGCCTAGTCTTCGTCCTCGACGAATTCGGCCAGCAGCCCCAGGCGGTAGGCCAGTTCCTCCACGGCCTGGCGCACGCGGCCGGCGGTGTAGTCGTTGGGCGCGTCCACTTCCAGTTCGTGGATGCCACCGCCGAAACCGTCGGACAGGCCGGCCGAACTGGAGTCATCGTCGTCCATGTGCGGCATCAGGTCGGAGATTTCCTCGACGTGTTCGATGCCTTCCACGCTCTGCAGCAGGTCGGCGATGGCGCGCAGGTCGTCGTCGCTGCCGTTGATGCGGATCCGGAGCAGGGGCATGGTCGGGTCCTCCGTGGTTGCGCACAGCGTAGCGCCGCGCGGGGCGGTGCGGATGACCGCCGGTCGCGCCGTGGTCGCCGGACTCAGCGGGGCGTGCGCACCGGCAGCGGCACGTTGCACAGGTCGATGTGGCCGGCCGGGCGCTTGTAGAACTCGTCGCGGCGGTTGCGCCGGGCCTCGACCACGTCGCGGAACGTCGCCGTGTCGGTACGCAGTACCTGCAGGGCGGTGCGTTCGGCCGCGGCCACGGTGCTGGCCAGGCGCACGGCGCGGATCGGCGTGCGCTGGGCGGGGTCTTCGTAGAAGCCCATCGGTTCGGGGCCGCGTGGCAGGGCGCTGAGCAGCTCCATGCCCTGCAGCACGCGCCCGACCTGGGTGATGTTGCGGTCCAACTGGCGTGGTGCCTGGCCGATGACCACGTACAGTTCGGCGCCGATGCTGCTGTCGGCAGCCATGTCGCGGCCGGCGCCGACCACCCCGTAGCAGTGCGCCATCCAGGCCTGGCCGGCGGCCGGGTCGCGGGCGGCGGCGAAGCCGTCGGCGAAGCCGGCCTGCGGCGCCCAGCCGTCGGCGTCGGGCAGCGGGTCGAAGGCCAGCCCGGTGGCGTCGCGCTGGAATTCGGCCGGCAGCTTGCGCCTGGCCGATCCCAGGTCCTTGGCCTTGGCCGGCTCGCCGGCGTCGGCATCGCCGAACTGGGCCACGAAGTTGTCCTGCACCCGGTAGATGCTGGTGCCGTCCCAGAAGCCTTCGCCGGCCAGGGTGCGGATGTTGGCCACGTGTTCGGGCGCAAAGCCCGGCGCCAGTTCGATCACCACCCGGCCGGCGTCCAGTTCCATGTACAGCAGGTTGGCCGGGTCGGGCGTGCGCCAGTCCGAGTCCGGGGAGGCGTCGAGGATCTGCTGGGCGCTGCGCCAGGGCGGCGGATCGGCGGCCAGGGCCGGGGTGGCGGACAGCACGGTGGCCAGCAGGACGGACAGCATGGCGGTGGCGGGCAGGGTGCGGCGCATGGGCGGGCCTCGACGGGAACCCATGGATTCTGGCGCTGGCGCGGCCTCGTGGACAAGCCGACCGGCCGGGCGGCAGGGTGACTAGTGGCACATTCACTATATCCAAGTTCGTAATAGCATTGCTTCCAGCCTGGCAGGGGTGCCACCGGGAGGCGGCCATGCAAGATGCCGAGATCCACCTGAAGAAGTTCCAGAAGGAGCTCAGCGCCGGCACCGTGTCGCTGGTGCTGCTGGCGGTACTGGCCCGCGCCGGGCAGCCGCTGTACGGCTACCTGATCGCCAAGCAGCTCGAGCGCGATGGCGAGGGTGTGCTGGCCGGCAAGCAGAGCGCGCTGTACCCGGTGCTGCGCAACCTGGAAGGGGGCGGGCTGCTGGAGAGCTTCATCGAGCCCTCCGACGCCGGTCCGCCGCGCCGCTACTACCGCATCACCGTTCAGGGCCGCCAGGTGCTCGAACACTGGACCGCCGCCTGGCGCGCCACCCGCGATTCCGTCGATTCCGTGCTGGAGGGAACACCCGCATGAACACCACCGCATCCGTGCCGGCGCCCGATCGGCGGCCGCTGCCCACCACCATTCCGGAGTACCTGGCCCAGTTGCGCCAGGCACTGGCCGGTGCCGACCCGGCCATGATCCAGGACGCCCTCTACGACGCCGAGGAATACCTGCGTTCGGAGCTGGCCGAACAATCCGGCCGCAGTGAGGCCGAGGTGATCGCCGCGGTCGCCGGCAGCTACGGTGCGCCGGACGAGGTCGCCGACATCTATCGCCAGACCGAAGTCACGGTGAACCGCGCCCTGCGCCCGCCGCTGCCGCCGAAGCGGCGCTCGCTGGCCGGCCGTTTCTTCGGCGTGGCCGCCGATCCGTACACCTACGGCGCGCTGTTCTACATGCTGCTGGCCATGGCCACCGGCACCTTCTACTTCACCTGGGTGGTCACCGGCGCCAGTCTCTCGGTCGGCCTGCTGATCCTGATCATCGGCATTCCGCTGCTGCTTCTGTTCCTGATGTCGGTGCGGCTGCTGTCGCTGGTGGAGGGCCGGATCGTGGAGGTGTTGCTGGGCGTGCGCATGCCACGGCGGCCGCTGTATACCCAGCGCGGCAAGACATGGCTGGCGCGCATCGGCGAAATGTTCACCGACCTGCGCACCTGGAGCGCGATGCTGTACCTGCTGCTGATGATGCCGCTGGGCATCGCCTACTTCACTGTGGTGGTCACCCTGATCGGCGTGTCACTGGGCCTGATCGTCTCGCCCCTGAGCCTGGTGTTCCCGGCGTGGGAAGTGATGGGCTACGCCGATGGTTGGAGCGTCACCCACGATGCCCCATGGCTGTTGCCGCTGCTGGCCGTGGCCGGGGTGCTGCTGCTGTTCGCCACCTTGCACCTGGCGCGCCTGGTCGGCCGCTTCCACGGCTGGCTGGCCAAGCAGCTGCTGGTCCGCGATCCGGTGGTGTGAGGCAACGCGCGGTCGCAGCCAGGTGTCAGGCCGAATACCTGGCGAAGAACTCGCGCACCTGCGGATACACGATCTCGCGCCAGCGGCGGCCGCTGAAGATGCCGTAGTGGCCGGCACCCTGCACGATCAGGTTCTTCTGCCGGCTCCTGGGGATGCCGGTGCACAGGTCGTGGGCGGCGGCGGTCTGGCCGACCCCGGAGATGTCGTCCAGTTCGCCCTCGATGGTCATCAGCGCCGGGCCCTTGATCGCCCCCGGCTTGACCAGCTCGCCGTTCACCTTCCACTTGCCCAGCGGCAGCAGGAAGTCCTGGAACACGGTCTTGATGGTGTCCAGGTAGTACTCGGCCGGCATGTCCAGCACCGCGTTGTACTCGTCGTAGAACTTGCGGTGGCTGTCAGCGTCGAGCATGTCGCCCTTGATCAGGTTGGAATAGAAATCCCAGTGCGACATGAAGTGGTTGCTGGGATTCATGGCGATGAAGCCGGCGTGCTGCAGGAACCCCGGATAGACGTGGCGGCCCTTGCCCGGATAGGGCTGGGGCACGGTGTGGATCACGTTGTTCTCGAACCAGGACATCGGCTTGCGCGTGGCCAGGTTGTTGACCGAGGTCGGGCTGCGGCGCGCGTCGATCGGCCCGCCCATCATCACCATCGAGCGCGGCAGCTTTTCGCCGCGCGCGGCCATCAGCGAGATGGCGGCCATCACCGGCACGGTCGGCTGGCACACGCTCATCACGTTGAGGTTGTCCGCACCGATGTGGCGGATGAAGTCCTCGATGTAGGCGACGTAGTCGTCCAGGCCGAAGCTGCCTTCTTCCACCGGGATCATGCGCGCGTCGATCCAGTCGGTGACGTAGACCTTGTGGTCGCGCAGCAGGGTGCGCACGGTGTCGCGCAGCAGGGTGGCGTGGTGGCCCGACAGCGGCGCCACCACCAGCACCACCGGATTGTCCTTGAGCCGGGCGATGGTGGCCGCGTCGTCGCTGTAGCGCTTGAAGCGGACCAGGCGGCAGAACGGCTTGCGCACTTCCTCCTGTTCCAGGATCGGCACCTTGCGCCCGCCGATTTCCACCTCGTGGATGTTCCAGGGCGGCTTTTCGTAGTCCTTGCCCAGCCGGTGCACCAGCTCGTTGCCGGCGGCCAGGCGCTCGGCCCCGGGCAGCGAGGACGCCCAGCTGGACGGGTGCGAGAAGATGCGCGAGTTGGCTTCGGCCAGATGGACGAAGGGCGCCATCATCGCGCGGTTGAGTTCGTGGAGCTGATAGAGCATGGAGTAGCCACGCCGCTGGATGGGTTGCTGCATCGCATCATCCTAACCTGCAATGCCGCCCGGTGTCAGTGGCCTGGGCCGGGCGGAATCATGAATACGAAGGCGGGCCGGGCCGGACCATTGCCGGCCGGCCCGGCCCGCCTGGGCGTGCTCAGTCGTTGGCCGGGCGCAGCCAGGCGTACAGCCCGCCACCGATCACCCCGCCGACCAGCGGCGCCAGCCAGAACAGCCACAGCTGACTGATCGCCCCGGAGCCGGCGAACAGGGCCACGCCGGTGGAGCGGGCCGGGTTGACCGAGGTGTTGGTGATCGGGATCGAGATCAGGTGGATCAGGGTCAGGGCCAGGCCGATGGCGATCGGGGCGAAGCCGGCCGCCGCCTTGCCGTGGGTGGCGCCCATGATCACCAGCAGGAAGAACGCGGTCAGCACGACCTCGGCCAGCAGGGCCGCGCCCAGCGAGTAGCCGCCCGGCGAGCGATCACCGAAGCCGTTGGTGGCGAACACCCCGGCCTGGGTCGGATCCAGATGGAACGCCGGGCTGCCCTTGAGGATCTGCAGCAGGATGAAACCGGCCAGGATCGCCCCCAGTACCTGGGCGACGATGTAGGGCAGCAGGTCCCTGGCCGGGAAGCGGCCACCGGCCACCAGGCCCAGGCTCACGGCCGGATTGAAATGACCGCCGGAGATGTGGCCGAAGGCGAAGGCACCGGTGAGCACGGTCAGGCCGAACGCCAGCGCCACCCCGAGCAGGCCGATGCCCAGCGGGTTGCCGTCGCCACCGAAATTCGCCGCGAACACCGCCGCGCCGCAACCGCCCAGTACCAGCCAAAGCGTGCCGAGGAACTCGGCCGCCAAGCGTTTCGTGAGAGTCATCCTGGTCCCCATGAGTCGTTGCCCGGATCGGGCTGCACGAGGGTAACGCCTCCGCGCGGGTGCAAGCGTTGCGTTCCGGTTAAACGGGCGTCGCCGGACGCATCGGCCTTGCCGGAGGTCTGCCGGCCCCGGATTGGCGTGGTCAGCGCTGTGGCAGCGGGATGAATTCGTCGTCGCCTTCGATATGGCCGAAACGACCTTGCTGCCAGTCCTGCCTGGCCTGCTCGATCCGCTCCTTCGAACTGGATACGAAGTTCCACCACAGGTGGCGGTGGCCGTCCAGCGGCTCGCCGCCCAGCAGCATGGCCTTGAGCGGCGTTCGGGCGCGCAGCCGCGGCCGGGTGCCCGGATCGGGGATGACCAGGTGGCGGGCGGGGATGTCGACGTCGTCCAGCTGCGCGTCGCCTTCCAGGATGTAGAGCGCACGTTCGACGTGGCCGTGGTCCAGCACCAGCTCGGCATCGGCGTCCAGGTCGATGGCGACATTTAGGGTGTCGGCGAACACCTGCACCGGCGACTCCTCGCCATAGGCGCGGCCGGCGATCACCCGCAGCCAGGCGCCGTCGCGGTGCTGCTGCGGCAGGCTGGCGGCGGGGTGGTGGTGGAAGGCCGGATCGGTTTCCTCGTGCGCCCTGGGCAAGGCCACCCAGGTCTGCATGCCGTGGGCCAGGCTGCCGGCAGTGCGTTCGGCCGCCGGGGTGCGCTCGGAGTGGGCGATGCCGCGGCCGGCGGTCATCCAGTTGACGTCGCCGGGCCGGATCACCTGGTCGGCGCCCAGGGTGTCGCGGTGGCGGATCGCCCCGTCCCAGAGGAAGGTCACCGTGGCCAGGCCGATGTGCGGATGCGGACGCACGTCCAGGCCACGGCCGGCCTCGAATACCACTGGCCCCATGTGGTCGACGAACACGAACGGGCCGACGCTGCGCGCCTGCAGGGTGGGGACGGCGCGGCGGACCCGGAAGCCGTCGCCCAGGTCATGCTCGCGTGGCGCGATGATGGTGGTCATGGTGTGCTCCGGGGAGAGTCGCGGCGTGAGGCCAGGCGGTCGGCCAGGCGCGTGGGTTCGGGCAGCCGGTAGCCGGCCAGGCAGCGCTGCACCAGCGCCAGTGCGGTATCGGCGCACACCCGGTGGCCGGGCGAGATGTACAGCGGCCGGCAGCGCACCTTGCTGCGCAGCGCCCAGCCCAGCATCTGGCCGCGGTCGGTGATCGGCGCGGCCTGTCCCGGTTGTGGCCCGGGCAGGTCGCAGTGTCCTGTCAGCAGGCTCTTGGCCACGCCCAGCGCCGGCAGGCCGCTGGCCACCCCGAAGTGGGCGGCGATGCCGAGCCGGCGCGGATGGGCGATGCCCTGGCCGTCGACCATGGCCAGGTCCGGCGGCCGCGACAGCATGGCCAGTGCGCGCAGCAGGGCCGGCAGTTCGCGGAAGCTGAGCAGGCCTGGCACATACGGCATCGTGGTCGGAAGGCGCGCCAGGTGCGATTCCAGCGGCTGCAGGGTCTGCGCATCCACCAGCACCACCGCCGCGCGGGTGGTCGCGCCGTGGTCTTCGAAACCGACGTCGAAACCGGCGATGGTGCGTAACGGGGTGGCGAGTTGGTCCTGCAGCGACACCTGCGCGGCCAGCTGCGCCTGCAGCACGCGCGCACCGGCGCTGCTGCCATCCCAGCCGGGGAAGGGCTCGATGCGGGAAACCTGCCACTGCATGCGTCCATCATGGACCCTGGCGGCGTGGCCGGGGTGAAACCGGGGCTGGCCCGCGCCGGGGCCGGTACAATCCCGGGTTCCTTTCCGCATCCGCCTCCCGGAGACCCCAGTGACCCGCAAGCTCGTCCTGTTGCGCCACGGCCAGAGCCAGTGGAACCTCGAGAACCGTTTCACCGGCTGGGTCGACGTCGACCTGAGCGAACAGGGCCGTGCCGAGGCCGCCGCCGGTGGCCGCCTGATGCGCGAGCAGGGCCTGCGTTTCGACGTGGCCCATACCTCCACCCTCAAGCGCGCCATCGGCACCCTCAACCTGGCCCTGGGCGAGCTGGACCAGGACTGGCTGCCGGTGCACAAGAGCTGGCGCCTGAACGAGCGCCACTACGGTGCTCTGCAGGGCCTGGACAAGGCCGAGACAGCCGCCCGCCACGGCGAGGAGCAGGTCAAGGTCTGGCGCCGCTCCTATGACATCCCGCCACCGCCGATGGCCCTCGACGATCCCGGCCACCCGGCCCACGACCGGCGCTACGCCGGCCTGGACCGCAATGCGCTGCCGGCGAGCGAGTCGCTGGCCACCACCCTGGAGCGGGTGCTGCCGTATTGGCACGACGCCATCGCCCCGGACCTGAAGGCGGGCAAGACCGTGCTGGTGGCCGCCCACGGCAACTCGCTGCGCGCGCTGTACAAGTACCTCAACGATGTCTCGAAGGAAGCCATCCTGGAGCTCAACATTCCCACCGGCATCCCGCTGCTGTTCGAGCTGGATGCGGAGCTGAAGGTGCTCTCCCACCGCTACCTGGGCGATCCGGAAGCGGCCCGGCGTGCGGCCGAGGCGGTGGCCAACCAGGGTAAGGCGAAATAGGATGAACATGACGATGACGCTGCGATCCACTCTCGTTCCGGTGGCGCTGGCGGTGGCCGTGGCCGCCGCGCTGGCCGCCTGCGGCAAGACCGGAAGCCCGGCGGGCAACTCGGCCGCCGCCGATGCGCCGGTGAAGTTCGACCTGTCGAAGGTCGACCTGCCTTCGGCCGCCTTCAACGTGGCCGACCTGGACCCTTCGGCCGCGGCCTGTGACGACCTCAACGCCTTCGTCAACCGGAAGTGGCTGGCGGCCAACCCGGTGCCGGGCGACCGCACCAGCTGGGGCAGCTTCGAGGTGCTGGGCGAGCGTTCGCTGGCGATCCAGCACGCCATCGTCGAGCAGCTGGCCGCCGCGAAGCCGGCCGCTGGCTCCATCGAGGCCAAGATCGCCGATGTGTGGCGCACCGGCATGGACCAGGCCGCGATCGACGCGGCTGGGCTGGCGCCGCTGCAGCCGACCCTGGACGGGATCGCCGCGCTCAGCGACGGCGCAGGCGTGGCCGCCTGGCTGCGTTCGCAATACGCGGCCGGGCAGGGCGGGCCGTTCTCGCTGTTCGCCAATGCCGACTTCAAGGACTCGGAGAACGTGATCGCCTATGCCGGCCAGGGCGGCCTGGGCCTGCCGGAGAAGGGCTACTACTTCGATGAGGACAAGGCGCCGATCCGCCAGGCCTACGTCAGGTACATCGCCCAGCTCCTCGAGCTTTCGGGCACCGGGGCCGACGATGCGGCGCGGCAGGCGCAGGCGGTGCTGGACTTCGAGACGCGCCTGGCCAAGGCTTCGCTGTCGCGGATCGAGCTGCGCGATCCGGCCACCCGTTACAACCCGGTCAGCGCCACCGGGGCCAACCAGGTCACCCCGAATTTCGACTGGACCGTGTTGTTCGACACGCTCAAGGTGCCGGCGGCCGAAAAGTTCTCGCTGGCCCAGCCGCAGTTCTTCGCCGAGCTGGACAAGATGCTGGTCGATACCCCGGTCCAGGACTGGCAGGCCTACCTGCGCTTCCACGCCATCGACGATGCCGCCCCGTACCTGGCCGCCCCGTTCGAACAGGCCAACTTCGGCTTCTACAGCCAGACCCTGCGCGGACAGAAGGAAATGCTGCCGCGCTGGAAGCGCGTGCTCGGTTCGGTCAACAACGCGATGGGCGAGGCACTGGGCCAGCTGTACGTGCAGGCCGCGTTCCCGGCCCAGTCCAAGGAGCAGATGCAGCAGCTGGTGGACAACTTGTCGGCGGCGCTGAAGACGCGGCTGGAAAACCTGGACTGGATGGGCGACGACACCAGGCGGCGCGCACTGGAGAAGTGGGCCAGCTTCACCCCGAAGATCGGCTATCCGGACAAGTGGCGGTCGTGGGACGGCCTGCAGACCGGCGGCGACAGCTACCTGGCCAACATGCAGGCCGCGCGCGCGTTCAACTACCGCTACATGCTCGACAAGATCGGCAAGCCGGTGGACCGCAGCGAGTGGGGCATGTCGCCGCAGACGGTCAATGCCTACTACAACTCGACCAGGAACGAGATCGTGTTCCCGGCCGCGATCCTGCAGCCGCCGTTCTTCGATCCGGACGCCGATCCGGCGCTGAACTACGGTGGCATCGGCGCGGTCATCGGCCACGAGATGATGCACGGCTACGACGATTCCGGCAGCCAGTTCGACGCCAGGGGCAACTTCGACAGCTGGTGGACGCCGGAGGACCGCAAGGCCTTCGAGGCGCGCGCCGACCGGCTGGTGGCGCAGTTCGACGGCTATGAAGCGATCCCGGGCAAGCACGTCAAGGGCCGGCTGACCCTGGGCGAGAACATCGGCGACCTCGGTGGCCTGACGGTGGCCTACGATGCGCTGCAACAGGCGCTGAAGGACCGGCCGGAAGCGAACGTTGAGATCGACGGCATGAGCCAGGACCAGCGCTTCTTCGCCAACTGGGCCACGGTCTGGCGCCGCAACTTCACCGATGGCGAGCTGCGCGTGCGGCTGGAGACCGATCCGCACGCCCCGGCCAACTTCCGCGCCAACGGCACGCCGTCGAACATGCCGGCGTTCGCTCAGGCGTTCGACTGCAAGGTGGGCGACCGCATGGTCCGCGACGACGCGGACCGCATCGTGATCTGGTGACCACCCCGGCGTTGGCCACAGGGAAGGCCCGGCATGTCCGGGCCTTTCCTTTTGCCGGGACATGCACGACCATCGCGGCATCGGTGGATCACTGACGCCACGCTGGTGAATCTTGCAGGAATGGCGATGAGAAGGAAGGCCATGATGTGGATAGTCATTGCCGTGGTCGCGTTCGCAGTCGCCTCGCTGCTGTCGCTGTACGCCTATGGCCGCTTCGCCGAAGGCGCGATGGGCCCGCCAGGCCATGCGCTGCCGCTGGACGGGGAGGCGACCGACATCGATCGCGCGCTGGCGCCGCTCACCGCCGAACATCCCGGCCAGACCGGCATGGTGATCGTGGCCGACAACCTGGACGCTTTCGCCGTTCGCGTGATGAGTGCCCGCGCCGCCGGCCGCAGCCTGGACCTGCAGTACTACATCTGGCATCCGGACCTGACCGGCAACCTGCTGCACGCCGAACTGCTGCGTGCGGCCGACCGCGGCGTACGCGTGCGCCTGCTGCTGGATGACATGAACGCGCATGGCAGCGACTCGGTGCTGGCCGCGCTGGACACCCATCCCAACATCCACGTGCGCCTGTTCAATCCCACCCGCGCCCGCGAAGGCACGCTGGGGCGCGGCGTGGAGCTGCTGCTGCGGTTTTTCAGCGTCAACCGGCGCATGCACAACAAGACCTGGATCGCCGACGGAAGGCTGGCGGTGGTGGGGGGGCGCAATATCGGCGACGAGTATTTCGACGCGGCCGCGGACATGAATTTCATGGACACCGACGTGTCCGTGGTCGGGCCGCCGGTGGCCCAGGCCGAAGCGATCTTCGACGCGTACTGGAACAGCCCTTCGGCGATCCCGCTGGACGCGCTGGTGCATGCCAGGCCCGGTGCGCTGGCGCGGCTGCGCACGGAGCTGGATGCGGACATGCTGGGCAAGCGCGCCGAGCCCTACCGGCATCGGTTGCAGGACGCACTGGGGGTGCGTGACGTGCTGGATGGGCGCCGCAGGCTGCACTGGACTGCCGACGCGGCCATCGTGTCCGATCCGCCGGAGAAGGCGCAGGGGGCCGCAGCCGATGCGAGCTGGATGGTGGCGGTGCTGCGCCGGCAGGTCGAGCGCGCCGAGCGCGAGTTGAAGATCATCTCGCCTTACTTTGTGCCCGGCCAGACCGGGCTGGACTGGATCGGCGGCTTGCGCGACCGCGGCCTGGAGGTGGGAATCCTGACCAACTCGCTGGCGGCCAACGACGTGGTCGCGGTCCACGGCGGCTATGCCCGCTACCGGGTGCCGCTGCTGCAGCGCGGGGTGTCGCTGTACGAGCTCAAGCCCTACGGGCCGCCGGGCCGGCCCAAGCTGTTCGGTTCCAGTGGCGCCAGCCTGCACACCAAGGCCTTCGTCGTCGATGGCGCGCACGGCTTCATCGGATCGTTCAACCTGGACCCGCGTTCGATCAACCTCAATACCGAGATGGGCCTGCAGTTCGAAAGTCCTGCCGCGGCGACCGAACTGGACCAGCTGTATGCGGCCAAGACCTCCCCACAGACCAGCTATCGGCTGCAGCTGGTCGATGGCCAGCTGCGCTGGCATGACCCGGATGGCATGCCGCCGCAGATCTGGGACCGTGAGCCGCGTGCCAGCGTGTGGCGGCGTGCGGTGGCCCGGGTGATCGGCTGGCTGCCGATCGAATCGCAGTTGTGAGGGCGGCGTCCCGACGCCGCTGCCGCGGACATGACGGCCGTGTGCCGGTGCGCCGATGAGCGGCGAGCTGCTGCTGGTGCTGGCCCTGCTGGGCGTGGCGATCGTGCTGTTCTCGCTGGGGCGGCCGCGTGCCGACGTGGTGGCGCTGCTGATGGTCGCCTTGCTCCCGTTCACCGGCGTGATCGACGTGTCCGAGGCCATTGCCGGCTTCGCCGATCCGAGCGTGGTCCTGATCGCGCTGCTGTTCGTGATCGGCGAAGGGCTGGTGCGCACCGGGCTGGCGCAGCGGATCAGCAGTTTCATCCTGCGCGTGGCCCGCGGCGACGAGACCGTGCTGCTGGTGGCGTTGATGCTGTCGGTGGCGGCGATGGGCTCGGTGATGAGCTCCACCGGGGTGGTGGCCATCTTCATTCCGATCGTGCTGCGCATCGCCCGCAGCAGCCGGATCGCACCGGCACGGCTGATGATGCCGTTGAGCGTGGCGGCGCTGTGCAGCGGCATGATGACCCTGGTGGCCACCGCGCCCAACCTGGTGGTGCACGGCGAACTTCTGCGCAAGGGTTACGAAGGGTTCGCGTTCTTCGATTTCCTGCCGTTCGGCGTGCCGGTGCTGGTGCTGGCCATCGGCTGGATGCTGTACGCGCGGCGCTGGCTGGGGGGTGGGACGCCGGCGGCGCCGTCATCGCGTGCGCCACGGCTGCAGGACTGGATCGGCCAGTACCGGCTGGAGGGCCGCGCGTTCCGGGTGCGGGTGGGCGAGGGCTCGCCCCTGGTCGGGCGCGTTGCGGCCGGTCCCGGGGTGGAGGCGGTGGTGGGGGTGAACGTGCTGGCGGTCGAGCACCTGGGCAGTTTCGGCCAGCACGTGCTCGAATCGCCCCAGGGCCGGCGGCTGCTGCCAGGCGATGCGCTGCTGCTGGACCTGCACGCCCCGGCGATCGACGCGCCGGAGCGGTTCGCGCAGCTGGGCCTGGAGCCGCTGCCGCTGGAAGGCGCGTATTTTTCCGGCTATGCCAACGACATCGGCATGGCCGAGATGATGGTGGCGGTCAACTCGCCGTTGGCCGGGGTCAGCGCCAACCGTGCACGGCTGCAGGACCGCCACGACCTGGCTGTGATCGGGCTCAAGCACGGGCGCACGGCCGAGGTGCGCGACCTGGCCGAGGTGCCGCTGGAAGTGGGCGATACCCTGCTGGTGGCCGGGCCGTGGCCGGCGATCCGCGCCCTGGGTTCCGGTCCGGAAGGCCTGATCCTGCTCAACCTGGCCTCGGAGGCCGACGAGGTTTCACCGGCGGCGGCGCGCTGGCCGTTCGCGCTGGCCTGCCTGCTGCTGACCCTCGGCCTGATGGTGTCCGGGATCGTGCCCAACGTGCAGGCCGCGTTGATCGGCTGCCTGCTGATGGGGTTGACCGGCTGCGTGGACCTGCGCAGCGCCTACCGCTGCATCCATTGGCCCAGCCTGGTGCTGATCGTGGGCATGCTGCCGTTCTCGCTGGCGCTGCAGCGTACCGGCGGGGTGGAGTTGGCCGCCGACCTGCTGGTGCGCGGCGTCGGTGATGCCGGCCCGCGGGTGGTGCTGGCGGCGATCTTCGCGGTCACCGCGTTGCTGGGCATGTTCATCTCCAATACCGCCATTGCCGTGCTGATGGCGCCGGTGGCCCTGGCCATTGCCGCGCACCTGGGGCTGTCGCCGTATCCATTTGCCATGACCGTGGCCCTGGCCGCGTCGGCGGCGTTCATCACCCCGGTATCCTCGCCGGTGAACACCCTGGTGGTCGGGCCGGGCGGCTACCGCTTCGGGGATTTCGTCAAGGTCGGCACGCCGCTGGCGCTGATGGCCCTGCTGGTGACGGTGCTGCTGGTGCCGTGGGTATTCGGGATGTAGGAGCCGGGGGGTCAGCCCGGTGCCAGCGTGGTCAGCAGGGCGCGGGCGGCGTTGAAGCGGTCCGGGCCTTCCGGCAGCGGTACCCGGATGCGCAGCTTGTCCGGGCCTTCCATCGCATAGAGCCTGGGCTGCTGCTGGATCATCCGGATCACCGACATCGGATCGACCTTCGGCTTGGCCTCGAACACGATGCGGCCGCCGGCCTCGCCCAGGTCCAGCTTGCGGATGCCCAGCGCGCCGGCCTGCAGCTTCAGCTCGGCGATCGCGAACAGGTGCCGGACCGGATCGGGCAGCAGGCCGAAGCGGTCGATCATCTCCACCTGCAGCTCGCGCAGCGCGTCGTCGTCGCGGGCGCTGGAAACGCGCTTGTACAGGGTCAGGCGGGTGTGCACGTCGGGCAGGTAGTCCTCCGGGATCAGCGCCGGCACGTGCAGCTCGACTTCGGCGCCGCGCACTTCCTCGCCCGCGTCCAGGTCCGGCAGCTTGCCCTGGCGGATGGACCGCACCGCCCGCTCCAGCAGCTCGGTATACAGGCTGAAGCCGACCTCGGCCATCTGCCCGCTCTGGTCCTCGCCCAGCAGTTCGCCGGCGCCGCGGATTTCAAGGTCATGGGTGGCCAGGGTGAAGCCGGCGCCCAGTTCGTCCATCGAGGCGATCGCCTCCAGGCGCTTCTCCGCATCCGGGGTCATCGCGCGCCGGTCCGGCGGCACCAGCAGGTAGGCGTAGGCGCGGTGGTGCGAGCGGCCGACGCGGCCGCGCAGCTGGTGCAGCTGGGCCAGGCCGAAGCGGTCGGCGCGGTTGATGACGATGGTGTTGGCGTTGGGAATGTCGATGCCCGATTCAATGATCGTGGTCGACAGCAGCACGTTGAAGCGCTGCTTCTGGAAGTCCAGCATCACCCGTTCCAGCTCGCGCTCGGGCATCTGCCCGTGGGCGATGCCGATGCGGGCGTCGGGCACCAGTTCGGACAGCTGCTTCTGCATCCGGCCGATGCTTTCCACGTCGTTGTGCAGGAAGTACAGCTGGCCACCGCGGGCCAGTTCGCGCTGGAACGCCTCGCGCAGCTGCGCATCGTCCCAGGGCACCACGAAGGTCTGCACCGCCAGCCGGTTCGGCGGCGGAGTAGCAATTATCGACAGGTCGCGCAATCCGGCCATGGCCATGTTCAGGGTGCGCGGGATCGGGGTGGCGGTGAGGGTCAGCAGGTGCACGTTCGCCCGCAGTGCCTTGAGCGCTTCTTTCTGGCGCACGCCGAAGCGCTGCTCCTCGTCGACGATCACCAGGCCCAGGTCCTTGAACTTCACGTCGGCCTGGAGCAGGCGGTGGGTGCCGACGATCACGTCGATTTCGCCACGGGCGACCCTGGCCAGTTCGGCCTCGATCTCCTTTTTGGTCTTGAACCGCGACAGCACTTCGACCTTCAGCGGCCAGTCGGCGAAGCGGTCGCGGAAATTGCGGTAGTGCTGCTCGGCCAGCAGGGTGGTGGGCACCAGCACCGCCACCTGGCGCCCGCCGCTGGCCGCGGCGAAGGCGGCGCGCACGGCGACCTCGGTCTTGCCGAAGCCCACGTCGCCGCACACCACCCGGTCCATCGGCTGGCTGGACTGCAGGTCGCGCAGCACCGCTTCGATCGCCGCGTGCTGGTCGGGGGTTTCCTCGAACGGGAAGCCGGCGGCGAAGCTCTCGTACATCGGCCGGTCCACGTCCACCGCCAGGCCGGCGCGGGCCTGGCGCCGGGCCTGGATTTCCAGCAGCTCGGCGGCCACGTCGCGGACTTTCTCCTGCGCCTTGCGCTTGGCCTTGGCCCACTGCTCGCCGCCGAGCGAGTGCAGCGGCGCGGTTTCCGGCGAGGCGCCGGAGTAGCGGCTGACCAGGTGCAGCTGTGCCACCGGCACGTACAGGCGGTCGCCTTTGGCGTACTCGATGTCGAGGAACTCGCCGGGCATGCCGCCGATGTCCATCGCGACCAGGCCCCGATAGCGGCCGACGCCGTGGTCCTCGTGGACGATCGGCGCGCCCTCGGTCAGCTCGCCCAGGTCGCGGATGATGGCTTCGGGTTCGCGGCCGGCGCGGCGACCGCGGCGCGGCTGGGTGGCGCGCTCGGGGAACAGCTGGCGTTCGGTGAGAACGACGAGCTGCGGGTCGTCGATGGCGAAGCCATCCTCCAGCGGCGCGACGGCGATCCAGGTGTTGTCCGTCCACGGCGCGGACCGGTCATCGGTCGCCGTCGGAGCGGTGCGCTCGCGGCGCCCGGTGCCGG
Organism: Pseudoxanthomonas sp.; assembly: GCA_018060215.1. Classification (GTDB taxonomy): domain Bacteria; phylum Pseudomonadota; class Gammaproteobacteria; order Xanthomonadales; family Xanthomonadaceae; genus Pseudoxanthomonas. The sequence goes on along the minus strand of JAGOWL010000010.1, from coordinate 15,713 downwards.
TGGCGGTCGCCAGGAACGATGGAAAATCGGGCACGACGCCGGGGCGCAGGTCCGCCGCCTGCAGCACTTCCAGCAAGGCCTCGCGGCGGCCGGGCGAATCGGCGGCGATCAGCACCTGGCCGCGATAGCTGCCCAGGAACGAGCGCAGCGCCTGTCCGGCGACATGCGGGTCGCGCCCGGCCACCGGCAGCGCGGGGGCCGGCTGGTCGCCCAGGGGCGCGGCTTCGTCGCGGCGCGGATGCTCCGGGCCGCAGACTTCGATGCGGATGCCCAGGTTCAACCGTTCGCGCAGCGCATCCGGTGGCAGGTACAGCTCGTCGGGCGCCAGCACCGGGTGTTCCAGGTCGTGGCGGCGCTGCTCGTGGCGTTCGCCGGTCTGCTTCCAGAACGCGTCGGCGGCGGCGTGGCTGCCATCGGCCAGCACCGGCAACGCGCTCACCGGCAGGTAGTCGAACAGGGTGGCGGTGGCGTCGGAACCGTCGCGTGCGGGCGGGAAGAACAGCGGCAGGTAGTACTCGATGCCGGCCGGGGCCAGCCCGGCCTTGAGGTCCTGGTACAACGCGCTGCGCCGGGTATCGACGTCGAAGCGCTCGCGCAGGATGTCCAGCACGCGGGCGATGCTGGCCTCGTCCAGCGGCAGTTCGCGCCCGGGCAGCAGGTGCACCGAGTCGATGCGGTCCAGCGAGCGCTGGCTTTCCGGATCGAAGTGGCGGATCGAGTCGATCTCGTCGTCCAGCAGTTCGATCCGCAGCGGCGCCTCGGCGCCCATCGGATAGACGTCGAGCAGGCCGCCACGCACGGCGAAGTCGCCCGGGTCCAGTACCTGCGGCACGTTGCGGTAGCCGGCGCTCTCCAGCCGCCGCTTTTCCGCGTCCAGGTCCAGGCGCTGGCCGCAGGCCAGGTCGAAGCTGCCACCGGCCAGGTAGCGCAGTGGCGGCAGGCGCTGGAGCAGGGTCTGCACCGGCACGATGACGATGCCGCGTTCGAGCTGGGGCAGGCGCTGCAGCGCGGCCAGGCGCTGGCTGATGATCTCCGGATGCGGGCTGAAGCGGTCGTAGGGCAGGGTCTCCCAGTCCGGGAACGGCACCACCGGCAGCGAAGCGTCGTTGCCCAGCAGGGTCTGCAGGTCCGATTCGATCTGGTGCGCGGAGTGGTTGTCGCGGGCCACGAACAGCAGCGGACCGGGATGGGCACGCGCGGCGACCCCCAGATGCCAGGCCAGGGCCGAAGGCGAGGCCGGCGCGCGCCACCAGGCGCGGGCCTGGCCGCGCCGGGGCAGGGGTGGAACGGGGGAGGGCGGAGAGGCGGAAGACGACATGAACCGCCTATTGTACTGGTGACCGGCAGGCGACCGGTTGCGTGCAGGAGCCCAGCTTGCCGGCGAGCGATCAACCGGCGGTCGCGGGCGCTCTCCACGGACGCATGTCCGGTGACCCCGGCGCCTACAGTTCCAGCACCAGGCGGGTCAGGCCGGGGGGCACGCGCGGCTCGTTGCTGGGCTTGAAGCCCATCGACGCGGCCAGTTCCAGCATCGGCGTGTTGTGGCTGGGGGTGTCGCCATACAGCCGGTCCAGATAGCGCCCCCGCGACCACTTGACCAGCTTCTGCATCAGGTGCCGACCCAGGCCCAGGCCGGCGACGTGGGCGCCGAGCAGGATCGCGTATTCGGCCTGGCGGGTGCCGGGCACGATCCGCGCACGGGCCAGGCCTTCGATCATCGCTTCGCCCGGCGGCAACGGCTCGGCCCCGACCAGCACCAGCTCGGTCTTGGGGTTGGGCCGGGCCAGGTTCATCGCGGCCACTTCGTCCAGTGCGTCCTGTCCGCCACAGATACCGGCGCGTACCTCGGCCGGACCGAGCAGCCCGAACACCGCATGCAGGGGCGCCGCGTCCTCCGGCCGGATCGGACGGATCAGGATTGCCCGCCGGTTGGGCAGGACAAATTCCTCGTGCCAGGGGGGCAGGCGGTTGCGGGGCATGCGGCCAGTGTCCCACACCTGTGCGACCGCCGTGCGAGGCGGCGATGAACGTGGTGGGCAGTGGACTGGGCAGGCGTTGCGGTTGACGTTCGAGGGCCGTGCGGGTTCAGCCTGGCTCGCGCCGCAGCCATTCCAGCCGGGTCGAGGCGCCGGCCTGGCCCAGTCGCTGCTGCAGCACCGGCAGGACCGGTGCCAGGGCCTGGTCCAGTTGCCAGGGCGGATTGAGCACGGCCATGCCGCTGCCGTTGAGCCGCAACGGGGAGTCGTCCGGGCGCACCAGCAGTTCGGCCAGCAGCAGCGAGCGGGCGGGCACGGCCTGGAGCTTGCGGAAGAACGGCTGCAGGCTGCGGCGTTGCTTGACCGGGTACCAGATCGCGCAGGTGGCCTGGGGCCAGCGCTGCAGGGCCTCGCGCACGGCCTGCAGCACCTGCGGGTACTCGGCCTCCTGGGCTTCGTAGGGCGGATCGACCAGGACCAGGCCGCGCGCATAACGTTGCCCGTCCACCTTCGGCGGCAGCAGGGCGCGCACCGCACCGTAGCCGTCGCGCGCATGCACCGCCACCCGCGGGTCGCCGGCGAACAGGCTGCGCAGGGCGGCCGCTTCCTCCGGCTGCAGTTCGCAGGCGGCCAGCCGGTCCTGGGCGCGCATGGCCTGGGCCACCAGCAGGGGCGAGCCCGGGTAGCTGATCACCGCATCGACCGGGTTGTCGGCGGCCACCGCGCGCAGGTAGCGGCTGAGGGCCGGTGGCAGTCCGTCGTTGCCGGCCAGCGCCAGGATCCCGCCGGCGGCCTCGCCGGTGCGCCCGGCCTCGCCGCCCTGCAGCAGGTAGCGGCCGCGTCCGGCATGGGTGTCGAGTACGAAGAACGGTGCGTCCTTGCGCAGCAGCGCATCGATCATGGCCAGCAGCACGACGTGCTTGAGGACGTCGGCATGGTTGCCGGCATGGAAGGCGTGGCGGTAGTTCATGCCGCCAGTGTACGGGCGCGCGGCCGCGCCGGCGGCCTAGTGCAGCAGGTCCTGGGCGGCGCGGATGAACTCATCCAGTGCCGCGCGCGAGGCTGGTGCGGCGCGCAGGTGGTCCACCGCATCGCCCAGGCGACGGGCGCCGACCAGCCCGCAACTGGCCTGCAGGCGGTGCAGGCAGGCGCGCAGTGCGATGGTGTTGCCGTCGCGCACGTGGTCGAGCACCTGCTGGCGGGCCTGGGCCAGTTCGGCCAGGAACAGCTGGCGCAGGGCCTCCACGTTGGCGGGCTGGTGGTTGAGCGCGGCCGCGGCGGCCGCGTGGTCCCAGTCGGGCGGCGTGACGCGGATGGCCAAGGCCTCGCGCACCGCCTGCAACAGGGTGGCAGGGGGCAGTGGCTTGACCAGCAGGTCGCGGAAGCCGGCCTGCAGCGCCGCCGTGCGCCGGGCCGGGTCGTTGTCGGCGGTGTGCGCCAGTGCCGGCGGCGGTTGCGGACAGCGATCGCGCAGGCGCTGCAGCAGTTCCAGGCCCGGGCCGTCGGGCAGGGTCAGGTCGATCAGCCAAAGCTCGTAGCCTGCGTCCTGGGCCCGTTCCAGAGCACAGGCGCAGGAGGCGGCGACCTCCACGCGCGCGGGCAGGGCCTCGAGCACGGCCCGGAAATAGGTCTGGCTGATCGTGTCGTCTTCGACCAGCAGGATGCGTGGCGGCGTGGTCGGGTCGCTGGCCTGCATGCGCCGTACTCCCTTTCGGCTGCGGTCATCTTGGCCCGGTCCGGCATGGGTGGCAATCACCGCCGTTCACGCCGCACGCCGCCGGCCGGCATGGGCCTGGCTGGGCCGATCCGGCACAATGGCCGGCCCTTCCGCCCCGCAGCCCTTGCCACGTGGCCCGATTCGACCGCACCCCGTTCCAGATCCAGATCCTCGACCTGAGCCATGACGGCCGCGGCGTGGCCCGCCGCGAGGACGGCAAGGCCGTGTTCGTGGCCGGCGCCCTGCCGGGTGAGACCGTGCTGGCCGAGCCGACCGCGCGCAGCCGCCGCTTCGACGAGGCGCGCACCCTGGAGGTGCTGGCCGCCTCGCCCGAGCGGGTGCCGCCGCGCTGTCCCCACTTCGGCACCTGCGGCGGCTGCGTGCTGCAGCACCTGGCCCAGGACCGGCAGATCGTGGCCAAGCAGCAGGTGCTGCTGGAGAACCTGGAGCGGATCGGCAAGGTCGCCCCGGGCCGGGTGCTGGAACCGTTGACCGCCGACAGCTGGGGCTACCGGCGCAAGGGCCGCTTCTCGGTGCGCCGGGTCAACAAGAAGGACAAGACCCTGGTCGGCTTCCGCGAACAGGATCCGCGCTTCGTCGCCGACCTGGGCCAATGCCATACGGTGATCCCGCAGATCGGGATGAAGATCCAGGCGCTGGCCGCGCTGGTCGATGGCCTGCAGGCGCGCGAGCAGATCCCGCAGATCGAATTCATCGCCGGCGACGACGCCATCGCCCTGACCGTACGCCACCTGGCGCCGCTGGAGGAGGCCGACCGCGCCGCGCTGGCCGCCTTCGGGCGCGAACACGGCTTCGCCATCTTCCTCCAGCCCAAGGGCCCGGACAGCGTGCATCCGCTGGACGGCCAGGCGCCGGCGCTGTCGTTCCGGCTGCCGCAGTGGGACGTGGAACTGGCGTTCGAGCCGCTGGACTTCATCCAGGTCAATGCGGGCCTGAACCAGAAGATGATCGCCCGTGCGCTGGAACTGCTCGACGCCCGCGCCGGCGAGCGCGTGCTCGACCTGTTCTGCGGGCTGGGCAACTTCACCCTGCCGCTGGCGCGCACGGTGGCCGAAGTGGTGGGCGTGGAAGGCGATGCCGGGCTGGTGGCGCGGGCGCGGGCCAATGCGCAGCGCAATGGCCTGGACAACGCGCAGTTCTTCGCCGCCGACCTTACCCAGGACCAGCGTGGCACCCCGTGGATGCGCGCCGGCTTCGACAAGCTGTTGCTGGACCCGCCGCGCTCGGGCGCCGACGAAGTGCTCAAGCAACTGCCGCTGCAGGGCATCGACCGCATCGTCTACGTCAGCTGCCACCCCGGCTCGCTGGCGCGCGACGCCGGCTACCTGGTCCACGAGCGCGGTTACCGGCTGGTGGCGGCCGGGGTGATGGACATGTTCCCGCACACCGCGCACGTGGAAAGCATTGCGCTGTTCGAGCGCTGAAGGCGGTGCGTTTCAGCCTGGTCAGGCGGCAGCGCTGGCGGGATGTTCGAGGAAAACATCCGCCGACAGATGGAAGCGCGCCGCCAGCGCGGCGATCTGGCGGGCATTGAGGCTGCGCTTGCCGGCAAGGAACTGCGAGACCACGCTCTGGTTGCCGATTTCCGGCAGATCTTTCTGGACCAGGCCGTTCTGTTCCATGAGCAAGCGCACCACCTCGCGCGGCGAGGCGTCGGGCAGCGGGCAAAGCTTGCTTTCGTAGGCCTCGATGGCCGGGCCGACCAGGCCCAGCAGCAGCATCAGCGGATGCGAGGGATCCTCGCGCTCCGGCGTGCCGCGGGTGGCGTCGAAGATCGATTCCACCAGCGCCAGTGCGCGCTCGTATTCGGCTTCGGTGCGGATCGCGCCGAAACCCGCCGCATTGCGGAAGGCCTCGAAGCCGGCGATCACGTCGGTCAGCGCTTCGGTGCCGCGGGTCGGGTCGTGTCCGAGGGTTTCCATGAGTCGTACTCCGCATGGGTGAAGATGTGCTTGATGAAGGCCATCTGCGAGTTGAAGGCGATGTCCACGATCAAGCGGTACTTGTTGCCGCCGATGTCGAAGACGACGAAGTCTTCGACCCGGTCGGCGGAACCGAACTGCGCTTTCAGTTCCGCGAAATTCCTTGCCGTCGAATGTGCCAGGGTCTTGTGCCACGTCACGAGCGGGGCATGGGCATCCGGGTGGCGCATCCAGAACGCGCGCAGCGCGGGGATGGAGAAGATATGCACGGAGCAATAATTGCATAATGCAATGGCAATTGCACTTTGCAATTCTGCTTGCGTGGTGCGGTGACCGGCTTCCACCACCGATTGCTTGACCCGTTACCGTACAGTCTGTACAGTAAAGTCATGAAGCCGACCCAGCAGCCCCTCTCGAAAGGCGCCGAGGAAGCCCGGCAGCAGTTGCCCACGATCCTCGCCGCCGCCGCGGCCGGGCAGAGCACCCTGATCACCCGGCATGGGCGTGCCGTCGCCGCGGTCGTCCCGGCCTCGGCGCTCTCCCTGCGCAAGCCGGTGTCGCTGCTGACCCTGGCCGGCACCGGCCAGCGCCTGTGGGGCGAGGACAGTTCCAGGGCCATCGACACGTTGCGCGAAGAGTGGAACCGCTAGACGCCGCCGCGATTCCCGAAGGCGCGCTGGTCCTGGTGGACAGCGCGCCGATCATCTACATCCTCGAAGCGCACGCGACCTTCGCTCCCCGCTTCATGCCGCTGTTCGAACGCCACGCCAAGGGCGAGATCGCATTGGCCACTACCCCCGTGACCCTCGCCGAAGTGCTGACCGGGCCGCTGCGGGTCGGCGAGGAAGCGCTGGCCAAGCGGTATCGCGCCGCACTGGAGGCCTGGCAGATGGTCGATGTCACCAGCGATATCGCCGAAAGCGCGGCGCGCCTGCGCGGCCGCTACGGACTGAAGTTGCCCGACGCCATCCAGTTGGCCAGCGCATTGGCGATCAATGCCCATGCGCTGGTGACGCACGATCGCGATTTCGCGAACGTGCGTGGCCTGCGCGTGCTGGGGTGAGTTTGCTATCGCCGATGTCAAAGACGACCAGGCCCGCGGTCCGGCCGGCGCGACCGAACTACGCTGTTCAAAGTGGCCGCTTGCCGCTGTCGCCGGCAACCTCGCGCACCAGCTTCGGCACCAGGTAGCCGGACAGCCGCGCGGCCAGCGCCGAGTGCAGGGCGCGGGCCACCTCGTCGGGCACCTCGAAGTGGGCCACCCCGGCCACCCGGTCGAGCTGGTGCAGGTAGTAGGGCAGGACGCCGGCGGCGAAACCGCGTTCGCACAGCGCGGCCAGGGCATCGACGCTGTCGTTGACCCCGCGCAGCAGTACCGCCTGGTTGAGCAGGTGCACGCCGGCACCGCGCAGCGCGGCCATCGCCGCATCGACCGACGCATCGAACTCGTTGGCATGGTTGGCGTGGACCACGAACGCCACCGGCCATGGCAGGCCCGCCAGCCACTGCAGCAACTCCGCGTCCACCCGCTCGGGCAGCACGATCGGCAGGCGGCTGTGGATGCGCAGGCGCTTGAGGTGCCCGATCGTGGCCAGCTGCGCGCTCAGTTCGGCCAGCTTGGGCGTGGCCAGCGACAGCGGGTCACCGCCGGACACGATCACTTCCTCGATCGAGGGGTCGGCGGCGATCGCCGCCACCGCGCCGGCCCAGCCCTCGCGCGCGGCGGTTTCCCCGGCATAGGGGAAATGCCGGCGGAAGCAGTAGCGGCAGTTCACCGCGCAGCTGCCGGTGGCCACCAGCAGGGCGCGGCCGCGGTATTTGTGGATCACCCCGTCGGCCTTCTTCGCCGCGCCATCGCCGACCGCGTCCAGGCCGAAACCGGGCACGATCCGCTCCTCGGCGTCCACCGGCAGGACCTGGCGCAGCAGCGGGTCGTGCAGGTCGCCGCGGCGCATCCGGGCGATGAAGCCACGTGGCACCCGCAGCGGAAACTGGGTCATGGCGGCGGTGGATACGCCGGCGATGGCCGGGTCCAGCCCCAGCAGGCCCAGCAGTTCGGCCGGGTCGCGCACGGCCTGGCGCCACAGCCGCTGCCAGCCCGGGACGGGCGCCGCGGGCGTGGGGGCGGGTGCGTCGGGCGAGGCCGGCTGCAGGGGCAGGGGGGCTGCGGGTATCATGCTCGGTCTGGAATGCAGGCCCGGCCGGATCCGGCGGGTCGGGCATTGTAACCGCCCCATCACCCCTGCCTGGCCGTCGCCTTCCGCGGCAGCCCCGCCATACCCCAAGGAGTTCCCATGGCCTCTTACGGCATGAACGACGTCAAGAACGGGATGAAGATCCTGGTCAACAATGAACCTTCGATCATCACCGACACCGAGTACGTCAAGCCGGGCAAGGGCCAGGCCTTCACCCGGGTCAAGTACCGCCAGATCCGCACCGGCCGGGTACAGGAAATCACCATGAAGTCCACCGACTCGGTCGAGGCGGCCGACGTGGTCGACACCGACATGCAGTACCTGTACGCGGATGGCGAGTACTGGCACTTCATGCAGCAGGAAACCTTCGAGCAGGTGCAGGCCGACAAGGCCGGCGTCGGTGACGCCGCCAAGTGGCTCAAGGGCGAGGAGGAGTGCGTGGTGACCCTGTTCAACGGCAACCCGATCCAGGTCACCCCGCCGAACTTCGTGGAACTGAAGATCGTGGAAACCGATCCGGGCGTGAAGGGTGATACCGCCGGCACCGGTGGCAAGCCGGCGACCCTGGAAACCGGCGCGGTGGTGCGCGTGCCGCTGTTCGTCGGCCAGGACGAAACGATCAAGGTCGACACCCGCAGCGGCGAGTATGTCAGCCGGGTGAAGTGAGTCCGCTGGCCTGGAATGGATGAGCAACCGCGCATGACCGAACCCGCAACCGAAGCCTGTGACCTGTTGATCGAAGCCGGCTGGGTGGTCCCGGTGCAACCGCACGGCGTGGTCCTGGAGGATCACGCCGTGGCCGTATCCGGCGGTCGCATCGTCGCGGTGTTGCCCACCGCCCAGGCGCGCGAGCGCTTTGCCGCCACCGAGGTGGTGCAGCGCCCGGAGGCGGTGCTGGTCCCGGGCCTGGTCAATGCCCACGCCCACAGCCCGATGAGCCTGCTGCGCGGGATCGCCGACGACCTGCCGCTGATGACCTGGCTGCAGCAGCACATCTGGCCGGTGGAGGCGGCGGTGATCGGGCCGGAGTTCGTCGCCGACGGCACCACCCTGGCCATCGCCGAGATGCTGCGCGGCGGCACCACCTGCGCCAACGAGAACTACTTCTTCCCCGACGTGCAGGCGGCCGTCTACAAGCGCCACGGCTTCCGCGCCCTGGTCGGCCTGCCGGTGATCAATTTCCCCACCGCCTGGGCGCGCTCGGACGACGAGTACTTCGACAAGGGCTGCGAGGTCCACGATGCCTGGCGCGGCGATGCGCTGGTCGGCACCGCCTTCGCCCCGCATGCGCCATACACGGTCAGCGACGCCAACTTCGAACGGGTGCGGATGCTGTCGGACCAGCTCGACATGCAGGTGCACCTGCACACCCACGAGACCGCGCAGGAAATCGCCGATTCGCTGAAGGAATACGGCCAGCGCCCGCTGGCGCGGCTGGACCGGCTGGGCCTGGTCAGCGAGCGCCTGATCGCGGTGCACATGACCCAGCTCACCGAGGCCGAGATCCAGTTGTGCGCCGAGCGCGGCGTGCACGTGGCCCATTGCGCCGAATCCAACCTCAAGCTGGCCTCGGGCTTCTGCCCGGCCTGCGCCCTGCAGCGGGCCGGGGTGAACCTGGCCATCGGCACCGACGGCTGCGCCAGCAACAACGACCTGGACATGTTTGGCGAGCTGCGCACCGCCGCGCTGCTGGCCAAGGCCGTGGCCAACGACGCCACCGCCCTGGATGCGGCCAGCGCGCTGCGCGCGGCCACTTTGGGCGGGGCGCAGGCGCTGGGCCTGGGCGAGCGCATCGGCTCGATCGAGCCGGGCAAGGACGCCGACCTGGTGTGCGTGGACCTGTCGGCGCTGGAAACCCAGCCGCTGCACCACGTGCTTTCGCAACTGGTCTACGCCACCGGCCGCCAGCAGGTGTCCGATGTGTGGATCGCCGGCCGGCGCAAGCTGGACCGGCGCGAACTGGTGGACATCGACACCGCCGCGGTGATCGCCAACGCACGCCAATGGCGGGCACGGATCGCCACGATCGGCATCCAGTAATGCCCCAGCCGTCGTTCCGGCGAAGCCGGGAACGGCGGTCCAAGGAGAAACCCGCATGACCGCCACCACCCACGACAACTACCACCAGGCCGAACTGGACAGGTTCGCCGCGCTGGCCAACCGCTGGTGGGATGCGGAAGGTCCGCAGCGACCCCTGCACGTGCTCAATCCGGTGCGCCTGGATTACGTGAAGCAGCGACTGCCGGCGCCCGGCCTGCACGGCCAACGCGTGCTGGACGTGGGCTGCGGTGGCGGCCTGCTGAGCGAGGCGCTGGCGCGCGCCGGTGCCCAGGTCACCGCCATCGACCTGGCCCCGGAGCTGGTCAAGGTCGCGCGCCTGCACGGCCTGGAGTCGGGAGTGAAGGTCGACTACCAGGTCAAGGCGGTCGAGGCGCTGGCCGAGGAACGCCCAGGCAGTTTCGACGCAATCACCTGCATGGAAATGCTTGAACACGTGCCCGATCCGGCCGCGATCATCGCCGCCTGCGCGCAGCTGCTGCGCCCGGGCGGACGCCTGTTCCTGTCCACCCTCAACCGCACCCCGGCCGCCTTCGCCCTGGCCATCGTCGGTGCCGAGTACGTGGCCCGGCTGCTGCCGCGCGGCACCCACCACTACGACGGCTTCATCAAGCCCTCCGAGCTGGCCGCCTGGCTGCGTGCGGCGGACCTGCAGCTGGAGGATGTCAGTGGCCTGTTCTACGACCCGCTGCGCCAGCGCGCGCGCCTGTCCGCGCGTACCGGAGTGAACTACCTGGCCTGCGCGACCAGGCCGGGCGTGGCGGCATGAGGGCCGACGCACTGGCAGCGCGCTTCCCGCGCGTGGCCCTGTTCGACCTGGACGGCACCCTGCTCGACAGCGCCCCGGACATGGTCGCCACCGCCAACCGCATGCTGGGTGCGCGCGGCCGTGCGCCGGTGGATGCGCCGATGCTGCGCCAGCGCGTGTCCAAGGGTGCGCGGGCGCTGGTCGCGGCGACCTTCCCGGAGCTGGACGCGGCCGGGCACGATGCCCTGGTCCCCGAGTTCCTGCAGGTCTACCGCGAGGAGCTGGGCCGGCACAGCGCACTGTTCGAAGGCGTCGCCGCGATGCTGGCCGCGCTGGAGGCCGATGCGGCGCGCTGGGGCGTGGTCACCAACAAGTTCGAATACCTGGCCCGCGACGCGGTCGCCGGCCTGGGCTGGGACGGGCGTTGCCAGGTGCTGGTCGGCGGCGACACCTGCGCGGAGAAGAAGCCGCATCCGCTGCCGCTGCTGGAAGCGGCGCGGCGGCTGGGCGTGGAACCGGGCGACTGCGTCTATGTCGGCGACGACGAGCGCGACATCGTGGCCGCGCGCGCGGCCGGCATGGCCTCGATTGCGGTGACCTGGGGCTATCGGCTGGAGGGCGAGGACCCGCGGACCTGGCAGGCCGATGCCATCGTCGACCACCCGCGGCAGTTGCTCGACCCGGCCGCCTGGCCGACCCCGCCATCCAACCCGTCCAGCGGAGCGCGTGTGTAGGAGCCCGGCGTGCGGGCGACCCCCGCTCCTACCCAGCCACAGGCAGCATGCCCATGACCACGCCCACCGCCCTGGACAGCTTCATCGACAAATGGCGCAGCCGCTGGCCCGAATGGTCGGCGGCCGAAGTGTTCGTCGCCGGGACCGGCAGCGACCCCAGCCTGGCCTGGTTCGCCCTGCTGCAGGAATTCGACGACATCCTCAACATCGCCGGCGATCCGCTGCCGGCCGATGCCAAGCTGGGCTGGTGGGCGGCCGAGCTGCGCGACTGGGCCGGACAGCGCTCGCGCCACCCGCTGGGTCGCCTGCTTGAACCGCGGCCGGCGCCGTGGGCGGAGCTGGCCGACGCACTGCCGACGCTGGTGGCCGCGCGCGAACGTCCGGTGGACACCGATGCGGCCTTCGCCGCGCTGTCCGGCTATGCCCGGGCCGCGTGCGCGGTGGAGGCGGCACTGCTGGGCGCGCCGCCTGGCGCCGACGCCCTGGCCGCGCAAGTGCTGGCCGCGCGCCTGGTCCAGGCCGGGCCGGCGGCGTTGCCGCGGGCACTCGAGTCCGGCGATGCCGGGGATGGCGCGGCCGCCGGGCGTGCGCGGCAAGCCTGGGCCGGCGAACTGCTGGGCCGCTGGCCGGCAGCATCGACCGCCTCGCGTCCGCGGCGGATATATGCCCGGTTCGCCCGCCATCGCCTGCGGCAACAGGCGGCCGGACGCCTGCCGCAACCGGGACGGCAGCCGCTGGGCGAGCTGTGGCGCGCCTGGCGCGCCGCCGCCGGCGGGCCGTAGCTGCGCACCCAGCTGCAGCTGCAGCCGCGTCGTGGCAGCGCCGCGCGAAGGAGCAGGGCGTGCCGGGCGCAACGTTCTGTTTCAGTGCCTGTCCGCAGCGCGGCGGCCGCTGCGGCTACAATGCCGCCGTGACTTCCATTCCCGCTCCCGTCCTGCCCGATGTCGCCCACCAGACCGCCGCCCTGGCGCGGCCGCTGGACTGGGTCGGCATGGACAACATCGCCCTGCCGATCCGCATCACCGACGGCCAGGGCGGCTTCCTGCAGGTGCCCGCCAGCATCGACCTGGCCGTGGACCTGGCCCGCGCCGATGCGCGTGGCATCCACATGTCGCGTCTGTACCTGCAGTTGCAGGACGGCCTGGCGCGCGAGGCCATCACCCCGGCCGGGCTGCGCCACCTGTTGCAGGACGGCATCGCCGCCCAGGCCGGGTTGTCGACCCGGGCACGGCTGCGCATACGCTACGACGCGCTGCTGCAGCGGCGCGCGCTGGCCAGCGGCTATTCCGGCTGGAAGCGCTATCCGGTGCAGGTCGAGGCACTGCTGGTCGATGGCCACGTGCAACTGGCGCTGTCGTTCTCGGTGGAATACTCCAGCACCTGTCCGGCCTCGGCGGCACTGTCGCGGCAGGCCAACGCCGAACGCTTCGCCGCGGATTTCGCCGCCGCGCCGCCACCGTCGGCCGGCGCGGTCAGCGACTGGCTGGCGTCCGAGCGCGGCATGGCCGCCACCCCGCATGCCCAGCGCAGCCGCGCCGATGTGCGCGTGCAGCTGCGCCCGCAATTCGACGAGCTGCCGCTGGTGGCCCTGGTCGATGCGCTCGAGGCGGCCCTGGGCACGCCGGTGCAGACGGCGGTCAAGCGCGAGGACGAGCAGGCGTTCGCGCGACTGAACGCGGCCAACCTGATGTTCTGCGAGGATGCCGCCCGGCGCGTGGCCTCGGTGCTGGCATCCGACCCGCGGGTCGAACACTACGAGGCCACCGTGTCCCACTTCGAAAGCCTGCATCCGCATGACGCGGTGGCGCGGGTGAGCGGCCGCGGCATCTAGCCGGGTTGCCAGGCGAAAGCCTGGCTTCGGGTGGGGGCCGTCGCTTCACCGGGTGAACTGCCACGCTTCGGCCGGGGGCCGTCGCTGCAAGGCGTTCGCGTTCGCCGCGTGATTGCGCGTCCTGCTCCAACACGCGGGCACGGCACGTCCCTGTGCCGCTCGAACGCGAACGCCTTGCATCGACGTCCTTCGCCATGATCGATGTCCTGGCTTCGACCGCTGGCATCACCTGGCGGTCAGGGCGTGCGTTCGAGCACCAGCAGCGGGTCGATGCGGGTGTCGAACCAGTTCATTCCCCAGTGCAGGTGCGGCCCGGTCGAACGGCCGGTCGAACCGACCGCGGCGATCACCTGGCCCTGTTCGATCCGATCGCCCACCTTCACGTCGATCCGCGACAGGTGCAGGAAGTTGGAGCTGATGCCGAAGCCGTGGTCGAGCACCACGGTGCCGCCGGTCAGGTACAGGTCCGGGTCGGCGAAGGTGACCACGCCGGCGGCCGGTGCCTTGACCGGGGTGCCGTTGGGCGCGGCGATGTCCATGCCCGAATGCGCCGACCCCGGCTTGCCGTTGTAGATGCGCTGGTTGCCGAAGCGGCCGCTGATCCGGCCCTGCACCGGCCACACGAAAGCCTTGGCGAAATCGGCGCGGTCGTCGTCGCGCTGGCGGGCCGCCACCACCCGTGCCTGTTCGCGGGCGATGCGCTCGGCGATGGCCGGCGGCGGATCGACCGTCTTCGGCGGCACGCCGTTGACGTGCTGCAGCGGCCAGTCGCGCGCGCTGACCGCGATGGTGGCGTCGTCGCGGCTGCCATCCGGGCGCCGCACGGTCACCTGCACCGGCCCGGCCTGGTCGCGGCCGACGCCGAACACCACCGTGCCGTAGCCGGTGCTGCGCAGGGTGCGTCCTGCATATTCGACCTGGCTGCCCGGCGGCACCTTGCCGATCACCATCGCGCCCTGCTGCACGCTGGCCGGGAACACGATGCGCGTGTCGGCGGCGGCCGGGCCGGCGGGCGCCTGCGCGGCGGCCGATGGGACATGCAGGAAGGCCGAAAGGCCGATGACCGCGATCCATGCCAGGGCCGGAGCGACCGGCTGAAAGGTCCAGCGGACCTTGCCGGCCAGCCAACCCGGAGCGTTCCGGTGCGACCACGCTTCCCCTGGTCCGCTCACCGCGCAAATTCCAGCCGCTGTCCGCCGGGGGTGCCGACCAGTTCGCGGCCGTTCCAGACCAGGCGCCCATTGACCCAGGTCGCGCCGATCCGCGAACGGAAGGTGCTGCCCTCGAACGGCGACCAGCCACACCTGGACAGCACGTCCTCGCGGCGCACGGTCAGTGGCGCGTCGTCCACCAGCACCAGGTCGGCCCAGTAGCCTTCGCGCAGGTAGCCGCGTTCGGCCACGTCGAACAGCTGCGCCGGCGCGTGTGCGACCTTCTGCACCACCCGGGCGATGTCCATGCGGCCTTCGTGGACCAGTTCGATCGCCGCCAGCAGTGCGTATTGCACCAGCGGCAGGCCCGAGGGCGCCTGCAGGAAGGGCTTGTTCTTCTCTTCCAGGGTGTGCGGGGCGTGGTCGGTGGCCAGCACGTCGACCACGTCGTCCACCAGCGCGGCGATCAGCGCCTGGCGGTCGGCGGGATCCTTGATTGCCGGGTTGCACTTGATCAGGTTGCCCAGCCGCGCGTAGTCGCCGCGGTCGAAGCGCAGGAAGTGGATGCAGGTCTCGGCGGTGATCTTCTTGCGCACCTTGCCGTCGGCATCGACCAGCGGGCCGCGCTCGAACAGCGCCAGTTCGTCGGCGGTGGAGATGTGCAGCACGTGCAGGCGGGTGCCGTGGCGGCGCGCCAGGTCCATCGCCAGGCGGGTGGACTTGATGCAGGCCTGGCGCGAGCGGATGTCCGGGTGCATCTCCGGCGTCAGCCCGTCCTCGCCGTACTTCGCCTTGAATTCGGCCAGGGTGCGGTCGATGGTCGGGGTGTCCTCGCAGTGGGTGATGATCGGTGTCGGCGCGTGGCGGAAGATGCCGTCCAGGGTGTCCGGATCGTCGACCAGCATGTTGCCGGTGGAAGCGCCCATGAACACCTTGATGCCCGGTGCCGATTTCGGGTCGAGCGTGCGCACCGCCTCCAGGTTGTCGTTGCTGGCGCCCAGGTAGAAGCCGTGGTTGCCCCAGGCCCGGCCGCGGGCGGCGGCGTACTTGGCCTCCAGCGCCGCCGCGTCCAGGGTCGGCGGGTTGGTGTTGGGCATGTCCATGAAGCTGGTCAGGCCGCCAGCCACCGCGGCGGCCGATTCGGTGGCGATGTCGCCCTTGTGGGTCAGGCCCGGTTCGCGGAAGTGGACCTGGTCGTCGATCATCCCCGGCAGCAGCCAGCGCCCGGCCGCGTCGACCACCTTCTCGCCGGGCTGGGCCGGCAGGCCGCTGCCGATCGCCGCGATCCGGCCCTGCGCATCGATGCGCAGGTCGCCCTCGCGTTCGCGGCCTTCGTTGACCAGGCGGGCGTTGACGATCA
>JAGOWL010000066.1:9294-11665 GCA_018060215.1 Pseudoxanthomonas sp. | reverse complement strand
CGGTAGCGGTAGGACTTGACCTTGGCCCTATCCAGCCAGGGCAGCGCGAACAGGATCGCGATCGCGCCGAACATCACCAGCACGCCGCCGAGCTTGTTGGGCACCACGCGCAACATCGCGTAGTACGGGGTGTAGTACCACACCGGCTTGATGTGCTCGGGGGTGACCAGGCGGTTGGCCTCGACGAAGTTGTCGTGTTCGAGGAACCAGCCGCCGAAGGCCGGGGCGTAGAAGATGATGAAGGCGGCGATGATGAACATCGCGAACACGTAGAAGGTGTCCTTCACCGTGTAGTACGGATGGAACGGCACGCCATCGGCCGGCGCGGTGGGCGACCAGCGGTTGCCCTTCGGCCCCTTCTTGATCTCCACCCCGTCGGGGTTGTTGGAACCGACCTCGTGCAGCGCGCCCAGGTGCAGCACCACCAGCAGCAGCAGGACCAGCGGCAGGGCGACCACGTGCAGGGCGAAGAAGCGGCCCAGGGTGGCGTCGGAGGGCAGGTAGTCGCCCATGATCCATTCGGTCAGGCCCTGGCCGATAACCGGCACCGCGCCGAACAGCGAGATGATCACCTTGGCGCCCCAGAACGACATCTGGCCCCAGGGCAGCACGTAGCCCATGAAGGCCTCGGCCATCAGCACCAGGTAGATCAGCATGCCCAGGATCCACACCAGCTCGCGCGGCTTCTGGTAGGAGCCGTACATCAGGCCGCGGAACATGTGCAGGTAGACGACGATGAAGAACAGCGATGCGCCGGTGCTGTGCATGTAGCGGATCAGCCAGCCCCACTCCACGTCGCGCATGATGTATTCGACCGAGGCGAAGGCTTCCGCCGCGCTCGGCTTGTAATGCATCGTCAGGAAGATGCCGGTGACGATCTGATTGACCAGCACCACCATCGACAGCACGCCGAAGATGTACCAGATGTTGAAGTTCTTCGGCGCGTAGTACTCGGACATGTGCTTCCGGTACATCGGCGCCAGTGCGGGCGCGCGTGCGTCGACCCAGTCCATCACACCGGTGGCGGTGCGGGTGAAGATGTTCGCCATCGCTTACGCCCCCTGCGGATCGACGCCGATGACGATGGTGTTGTCGTCGGCGTAATGGTGCGGCGGCACGACCAGGTTGGTCGGCGCCGGCACGCCCTGGAACACGCGCCCGGCCATGTCGAACTTCGACTTGTGGCAGGGGCAGAAGTAGCCGCCCTTCCATTCCGGATCGAACGGCTCGGGCCGGATCTCGGCGGCCATCTGCGGCGAGCAGCCCAGATGGGTGCACAGGCCGACCAGGACCGAGATATCCGGCTTGATCGAGCGCAGCTCCGGGTTGGCGGCCAGCACGTAGGCCGGCTGCTGGTCGGCGTTCTTGGACAGCGGATCGCGCAGGTGGCCGTCCAGGGTCGGCAGCGCTTCCAGGATCGCCTTGGAGCGCTTGACGATCCAGATCGGCTGGCCGCGCCACTCGAAACTCAAGCGCTGCCCTTCCTGCAGGGCGCTGATGTCGGCCACCACCGGGGCGCCGGCCAGGCGGGCCCGGGCGCTGGGGTTCCACGACTTGATGAACGGCACTGCGGCGAAACCGACGCCGACGGCACCCACCGCAACGGTGGTGGCGGTCAGGAACCGGCGTCGACCCGCGTTGGCGGGCTTGTGGACCTCATCGTTGGCCATCCGGCACTCCGAAAATCTTCTGCTGGTAGCGTTGGCTGCCTGCACCCGTACCCCTGTGCGGACCAGGATGCGGACGCGAAAGACGGTGAAGTGTAACGGAACGCTCAATCACCCGACAATGGCACCGTGGCACCCCGCGCCGGTCAGCGTGCCGCCTGCACACCCCGGTAGCGCTCGGCCAGCACCCCCACCCGTTGCACGTAGCGCTGGGTCTCGCTGTACGGCGGCACGCCCTTGTGCCGGTCCACGGCCCCTTCGCCGGCGTTGTAACCGGCCGCGGCCAGGGTCAGGTTGCCGTTGAAGCGCTTGAGCAGCCAGGCCAGGTACTGCACCCCGCCGCGGATGTTCTGGGAAGCGTCGTAGCTGTCGGTGACCCCGAACCGGCGCGCGGTGGCCGGCATCAGCTGCATCAGCCCCTGGGCGCCGGCATGCGAGAGCGCGGTCGGATTGAACGCGGACTCGGCGTGGATGATGGCCCGCACGATGGCCTCCTCGACCCCGAACTCGCGCGCGGCGGCTGAAATCTCCGCCTGGTATGAGACGGTGTTCAGGCGCACCGTGGCGAAGCTGACCCCGGGCCTGACCCCGCAGGCGTAGCAGGTCTCGATGTAGCTGTAGGCGATGGTGCGCACCGGGCCGGAGGCGGCCGCACCGGCCGGCCGCTGGCTGCTGAAGTGGCGCACCCCGTCCTTCATGTAGGA
>JAGOWL010000066.1:5329-9194 GCA_018060215.1 Pseudoxanthomonas sp. | reverse complement strand
ATCGACGCAGCGGTACAGGGTTCCGGCACTGGCCGGCAAGGCGGTCAGCGCGAGCAGCAACAGCCCCCCGGTTGCCAGTATCCCCTTCATCGGGCGGAGTATCCCGGCTTCCCGGTGCCTTGCCAAGCACCGCCGGTCGCCCCCATCCGGGCCCGGCCATCCCCGCACATCACCCGGGCCGGGAGCATGGCAACCCTTCCGCCCGGCCCGGGCCCGGCTACACTTGCCGGTTCCACCCGACTGGATTAACCGCCATGACCGGGATGAACGCCACGCCGGGCCAGACCCCGGACGCCGCCATCGCCTCCCCAGCCCCTTCGCCCGCCCTGGTTCCGCTGCCGGGCGCCGGCCCGCGCCCGATCCCCGGCGGGGCGCGCGGCAAGTTGTTCATCAAGACCCACGGCTGCCAGATGAACGAGTACGACTCGGCGCGCATGGCCGACGTGCTGGCCGAGCATGAGGGCCTGGAGCTGACCGACGACCCGGCCCAGGCCGACGTGATCCTGGTCAACACCTGCTCGATCCGCGAGAAGGCCCAGGAGAAGGTGTTCAGCCAGCTCGGCCGCTGGCGCCTGCTCAAGCAGGCCCGGCGCGAGGCCGGCGGCAATGAGGTGATCATCGGCGTGGGCGGTTGCGTGGCCTCGCAGGAGGGTGAGGCGATCATCAAGCGCGCGCCCTACGTGGACCTGGTGTTCGGCCCGCAGACCCTGCACCGGCTGCCGGAACTGATCCGCGCCCGCCGCGAGCAGGACCGGCCGCAGGTGGACATCAGCTTCCCGGAGATCGAGAAGTTCGACCGCCTGCCCGAGCCGCGCGCCGAAGGTCCGTCGGCCTTCGTCTCGATCATGGAAGGCTGCTCCAAGTACTGCTCGTTCTGCGTGGTGCCCTACACCCGCGGCACCGAGATCAGCCGCCCGTTCGAGGACGTGCTGGTGGAAGTGGCGCAGCTGGCCGCCCAGGGCGTGCGCGAGGTCAACCTGCTCGGGCAGAACGTGAATGCCTACCGTGGGCCGATGGACGATGGCGACAGCGCCGACCTGGGCCTGCTGATCCGCACCCTGGCCCAGATCGAGGGCATCGGCCGGATCCGCTTCACCACCTCCCACCCGCTGGAGTTCTCCGACTCGCTGGTGGAGGCCTACCGCGACGTGCCGCAACTGGCCAACTACCTGCACCTGCCGGTGCAGTCGGGCAGCGACCGGGTGCTGGGCGCGATGAAGCGCGGCTACACCGCCCTGGAGTTCAAGCAGAAGATCCGCAGGCTGCGCGCGGTGCGCCCGGACATCTCGATCAGCTCGGACTTCATCGTCGGCTTCCCCGGCGAGTCCGATGCCGACTTCGACAAGACCATGCAGCTGATCGAGGACGTGGGCTTCGACCAGAGCTTTTCCTTCATCTATTCGCGCCGGCCCGGCACCCCGGCCGCCGACCTGCCCGACGAGGTGTCGGACCCGGTCAAGCATGCGCGCCTGGAGCAGCTGCAGCAGCACATCAACGCGCACGCGGCCGGGATCTCCCGGGCCATGGTCGGCAGCGTGCAGACAGTGCTGGTGGAAGGGCCGTCGAAGAAGGACCCCAACGAGTTGACCGGCAAGACCGAAAACATGCGCTCGGTGAACTTCCCCGGCCACCCGCGCCTGGTCGGGCAGTTCGTGGAGGTGGTGATCACCGAAGCGCTGAGCAATTCCCTGCGCGGCCGGGTAGCCACCGCCCCGCAGGAGCCGAGCTTGCGGGCGACTTCCTAGTCCAGCCGCTTGCGGAAACGCAGGATCGCCGCCCCCATCATGATGGCGGTGAACACGCACAGCGCCAGCACCTCCGGCCACAGCTCCCACAGGCTGGCGCCACGCAGCATGATCCCGCGGACCAGGCGCAGGAAATGCGTCAGCGGCAGTACCTCGGCGAACCATTGCACCGCCACCGGCATGCCGGCGAAGGGGAACATGAAGCCCGACAGCAGGATCGAGGGCAGGAACACGAAGAAGGTGATCTGCATCGCCTGGAACTGCGACCTGGCCGCGGTGGAGATCAGCAGTCCCAGCGCCAGGTTGGCCACGATCAGCAGGACGGCGGCCACATAGACATGGACCACCTTGCCGTTCATCGGCACCTGGAACAGCCACATGCCCAGCAGCAGCACCAGGGTGGTCTGCACCAGGCCGATGACGATGTAGGGCAGGACCTTGCCGGTCATCAGCTCGGCGCTGCTCACCGGGGTGGCGATCAGCAGCTCCATGTTGCCGCGCTCGCGCTCGCGGACGATGGACACGCCGGTGAACAGGACCATGGTCATGGTCAGGATCACCCCGATCAGGCCAGGCACGATGTTCACCGCCGAGCGCCGCTCCGGATTGAAGAAGGCAAGCACGGCGACCGGATTCTCCGCCAGCCGGCGCGTCGCCGGCGATGCCTTGCGGGCTGCGTCCTCCACCGGCACCTGCACCAGCTGCGCCGCTGCGCCCTGCATCGAATTGTCGGTGCCATCGACCAGGATCTGCACCTGCGCGCGCCCCTCGGCGCGACGGCGCTCGAAGTCGGCCGGGACCACGATGCCGATGCCGTATTCCCCACGGCGGATGTCGTCCATCAGCGCCTGCGGGGTGTCGGCGAAGCGCACCGGTCGCACCACCGTGGTGGCGACGATGTCCATCACCAGCGCACGCGACGCGGCGGTACCGGCCTGGTCGGCGATGCCGGCCGGCAGGTCGCGCAGATTGGTATTGATCGCGTAGCCGAACAACAGCAGCTGCGCCACCGGGATGCCGACGATCATCGCCAGGGTGATCCGGTCACGGCGCATCTGCCGCAGTTCCTTGAGCATCACCGCCCACAGCCGGCGCCCGTTCACGGCGCATCCTCCGCCGCCGGCCGCGCACGCGTGGCCGAAACGAACACATCCTCCAGGCTCGGCGCGACCGGCTCCACCCGGGCCTGCAATCCGGCCTGGCGCAATGCGGATTCCACCCGCGCCGGCGCTTCGGCCGGCGCATCCAGCAGTACCCGCAGGTGGTTGCCGATCTGGGCAACGCTGGCCACGCCGGGCACATCGGCCAGCGCGGCCCTGGCGCGGCGCGGATCGGGCGCCTGTACCGACAGGGTGCGCCCGGCCAGCGCGCCGGTCAGGTCCCCGGGCGAACCGTCGGCAACCAGCACGCCGCGGTCCAGGATCGCCAGCCGGTGGCAGCGCTCGGCCTCGTCCATGTAGTGGGTGGACACCAGCAGCGTGGTACCCGCGTCGGCCAGTTCGAACAGCTTTTCCCAGAAATCGCGGCGCGACTCCGGGTCGACCGCGCTGGTCGGCTCGTCCAGGAACAGCAGTTCCGGTTCATGGATCACCGCCCCGGCCAGGGCCAGGCGCTGCTTCTGGCCACCGCTCAGGGTGCCGGCCAGCTGCCTGTGGCGATCGGCGAAATGGTATTGCCCGATCAACTGGTCGATGCGCTGCCGCGCGCGCGCCTTGGGCAGGTCCTGCACGGCGGCCAGGAACTCCAGGTTCTCGCGCACGCTCAGGTCCTCGAACAGCGAGAACTTCTGGGTCATGTAGCCGATCCTGCTGCGCAGCACCTCGGCCTGCTCGGGGATGCGCAGGCCCAGCACTTCGATCTCGCCCTCGCTGGGGGTAAGCAGGCCGCACAGCATGCGGATGGTGGTCGATTTGCCGGAGCCGTTCGGACCGAGGAAGCCGTAGACGTGCCGCCTGGGCACCTGCAGGTCGACGTGGTCGACCGCGACCAGGCCGCCGAAGCGCCGGGTCAGGCCGTGCGCGCGGATCGCGGGGGCTTCCGCAACCTGCACCGGCATCGGCGATGACGCTGCGGCGTCAGGGCGCATCGAACTCCACCCGCAGCGGCAGGCCGGCCGGCAG
>JAGOWL010000066.1:0-5229 GCA_018060215.1 Pseudoxanthomonas sp. | reverse complement strand
GTGGCCGCGGCCAGGTGCGCGCGGGCCTGCTCGATGTCTTCCGTGCGGGCGCCGTTGCGCAGTTCGGCCAATGCCTGCCGGCGCAGTGCGACCTCGGCCTGCGCCGCGGCCAGTTGCGCGTCGCCGCGCACCTGCTCCAGGGTCAGCACGCGCGCACCGGCCTGCACCATTTCGCCTTCGTGGACCGCGATGTCGACGATGCGCTCGGCGGCCGGCGCCGGCAAGGTGATGCGGTCATATTCCAGCGTGCCCAGCGCCTGCTGTGCCGGCTCGCTGCAGGCGGCCAGAAGCATCACAAGCACGCAGGCGATGAGGGAACGGTTCATGCGGGCAACTCCAGGCCGCGCTCGAGCAGGGCGAGCGCATGGGTACGGATCGCATCGACGCCGAGATCCCCGGCAGCGAACACCTGCTGCCAGATCGGCATGCCGGCGGCGGGAAGCAGGGTCAGGCCGACCAGCGAGACCATCAGCAGGCGCGGCTCCAGGCCGGGATTGAGCCGTCCATCCGCCTGCTCGGCGGCGAAGCGCGCGACCATCGGCGCGGCCAGTTCCCGCATCAGCCCGGTGGTCAGCAAGTCGCGCAACTCCCCGCCCTCGCTGACCACTTCGCGGATCCACAGCGACGGCAGCCACGGATGACGCGCGACCAGGCCGCAGATGCAGTCGACGAACGCCTCCAGGGTCTGGCGCAGCGGCGCATCGCGCATGTCCAGCAGCACGGCTTGCGCTTGACCGAACACCGGCAGCACCCGTTCGGCGACCACCGCGTCGCGCAGGCCGGCGGCGGCGTCGAAGTAGTAGTGCAGCAGTGCGGGCGTCACCCCGGCCTGGCGGGAGATGTCGCGCAACGAGGTCGCGGCGATGCCGCGCTGCAGGTAGCAGGCCAGCGCGGCGTCCAGCACGTGCTCGCGGCGGTCGCCGTCTCCAGCGGTCGGACGGCCCGGGGGGCGCGGCCGCCGCTTCGCCGTCGCCGGTCGGGAAGAACGGGACCGGGGAGTGGGTGTCGAGGGAGGCTGGCGCATGGCGCCCATAATTAATTCAATAGTCAATTAATTGCAAGCCGGTGATACCGGCCCTCCGGCCGGTCCTGCCCGTGCGGTACCCTTCCTCCATGCCCGACCCGATCGTCCACCACGACTTCACCCTGGAACCGGCCGACAGCGAGCGCCTGGCCAACCTGGCCGGGCCGTTCGACGGCCACCTGCGCCAGATCGAGCTGCGCCTGGGCGTGGAAATCGCCAACCGCGGCAACGTGTTCCGGGTCAGCGGCGGCGAAGACGCGGTGGACAGCGCCGAGCGCCTGCTGCGCACGCTCTATGCCGAGGCCGGCGACACCGTGTTCGACAGCCACGCCATCCACCTGCGCCTGAACGCGGCCAACCTCGACCACGTCGACGATGCCGGCTACCAGCCACAGGAAGTGGCGGTACGCGTGCGCCGCGGCACCATCCGCGGCCGCGGCGCCAACCAGGCGCGCTACCTGCACGCCATCGCCAGCCATGACATCAACTTCGGCATCGGTCCGGCCGGCACCGGCAAGACCTTCCTGGCCGTGGCCATGGCGGTGGACGCGCTCAACGAATCGCGGGTGCAGCGCCTGGTACTGGTGCGCCCGGCGGTGGAGGCCGGCGAGAAGCTGGGCTTCCTGCCTGGCGACCTGAGCCAGAAGGTCGATCCCTACCTGCGCCCGCTGTACGACGCGCTGTACGAGATGCTGGGCGTGGAGAAGGTGGCCCGGCTGCTGGAGAAGAACGTCATCGAGATCGCGCCGCTGGCCTATATGCGCGGACGCACCCTCAATGACGCCTTCGTGATCCTGGACGAGGCCCAGAACACCACCATCGAGCAGATGAAGATGTTCCTGACCCGGCTGGGCTTCGGCTCCACCGCGGTGGTCACCGGCGACATGACCCAGGTCGACCTGCCGAAACACGTGAAATCCGGGCTGAAGGACGCCACCGAAGTGCTGCGCGGGGTGGACGGCGTGAGCTTCACCTTCTTCCAGGCGCGCGACGTGGTCCGCCACCCGCTGGTGGCGCGCATTGTCTCGGCCTACGACCGCCGCGACACACAGGACCGGGAAACGGGATCGACACCATGACCAAGGGCCCCATCCACCTCGATGTCGCCGTCAACTACGCCGCGCCACGTGCCGGCGTGCCGGCGGCGGTCAGCTTCCGCAAATGGGTGGCCGCCGCGCTCAAGGGCCGGATCCGCGAGGCCGACCTGGCGATCCGGATCGTCGACGAGCGCGAGGGCCAGGCCCTCAACCGCCACTATCGCGGCAAGGACTACGCCACCAACGTGCTCAGCTTCCCCGCCGAGCTTCCCGAAGGGGTGAAGCTGCCGCTGCTGGGCGACCTGGTGATCTGCGCGCCGGTGGTGGCGCGCGAGGCCGCCGAACAGGGCAAGCCGGTGGCGGCGCACTACGCCCACCTGACCGTGCACGGCGTGCTGCACCTGCTGGGCTGGGACCACGAACACGACAAGGATGCCGAGGCCATGGAACAGCTCGAACGCGAGGTGCTGGCCGAACTGGGCCTGCCCGATCCCTATGCCGCCGGCTAGGACGACCATGAGCCACCGCCTGCCCGCCGCCCTCCTGCTCGCCGCGACGCTGTCGGTCGCAGCGGCCATCCGCGCCCAGGAAGCGCAGGATCCGGCGCCCGCCGCGCTGCCCGACCTGTCGGCCCTGCTCGAATGCCGGCTCGGCTACGCCGACTTCATGGCCTACATGCCGGTGCTGCAGGATCCGCTCAAGGCGGTGGCCCTGGGCTGGCGCCCGCAGCCGCAGGCCAATCCGTTCATGCTCGACTACCGCCTCAACACGCCGGTGACCGTGTTCGGCCGCCAGACCGACCACATCGCCTTTGCCGGCGACGGCGTGGTCGCCGTGCTCGACCTGGCCGACCCGCGGGTACTGGCCCGCGAGCTGAAGCTGGAAACCGGCGTGGACACCCCGAACAAGGCGATCTTCGGCCTGGAGGCCCACGCCGAAGAGGTGGTCGGTCCCGATGGCCTGCCCGGCTGGATCGAATCGGCGGTGATCAACGTGTCCAACGTGGACTCGCACCCGGGCAAGACCCTGGCCGGCTGCAGCTACAGCCTGGATCCGCCGGAAACGGAAGACGCCGACGCCGGCACCGGGGCCGGCACGACCACCGCCGCGCCCTCGCCGGCGGCGGCCGATCCGCGCTAGACTCCCGGCAACTTCCGGAATCCCCGGCGCCCATCCACGGCCGCGCCCTTTCCAGCCCCAATGTCCGAAGACGACAGTAGTCGCTCCGCGCCGGAGCCCCCCGAACGCCGGCGCAGCTGGCTGGAGCGGATCAGTTCCGCCTTCTCCGGCGAACCCGATACCCGCGAAGACCTGGTCGCGGTCCTGCGCGATGCCCAGGGCAACGGCCTGATCGATGCCGACTCCCTGCGCATGATGGAAGGCGCGCTGTCGGTGTCGGAGCTGAGCGTGGGCGACGTGATGGTCGCGCGCGCACAGATGGTCTCGCTGCCGGCCGATGCGCGCTTCATCGACCTGATGAAGCAGGTGGTCGAATCGGGCCACTCGCGCTTCCCGGTGCACGGCGAGGACCGCGACGAGATCCTCGGCATCCTGCTGGCCAAGGACCTGCTGCGCGGGGTGGTGGCCGACAACGGCCCCGGCGACATCCACTCGCTGCTGCGCCCGGCGGTGCTGATACCGGAGTCGAAGAAGCTCAACCTGCTGCTCAAGGAATTCCGGCTTTCGCGCAACCACATGGCGATCGTGGTGGACGAGTACGGCGGGGTCGCCGGCCTGGTCACCATCGAGGACGTGCTGGAGCAGATCGTGGGCAAGATCGACGACGAGCACGACGATGCCGAGGACGGCAGCGCGCTGATCGCCGCCCAGGCCGACGGCCAGTTCGTGGTCGACGCGCTGACCCCGATCGGCGACTTCAACGAACGCTTCGGCGCCAGCTTCCCAGACGACGAGTACGACACCATCGGCGGCCTGGCCACCGAGGCCATCGGCCACCTGCCCGAGACTGGCGAGGAACTGGTCCTGGACCGGTTCCAGTTCCGGGTGATCCGCGCCGACGCGCGACGCGTGCGCGCCTTCCAGGTGGCGGTGCTGCCCGCCGAAGACGAGGGCCGCGACTGATGCCGGCACGGTACTGGCGGCCGCGGTGGCCGGCCGCATTGCTGCTGCAGCTGCTGCTGGCCGTGACGCTGTGCCTGCCCGGGCGGCCGGCCGCGGCCGTCACGCCAGTCACGCCCCCGGACACGGCCGCGGACACGCCGGCAGCGCCCGGTGCCGCGCCGCGGATCGGGGTGCTGACCATGCAGCCGGGCGAGGTGTTCTTCGAGCGCTTCGGCCACGATGCGATCGTGGTGGTCGATGCCGACAGCGGCCAGGCCACCTCCTACAACTTCGGCTATTTCGATCCTTCCGAACCGGACTTCCTGGCGCGGTTCGTGCGCGGGGAAATGCTCTACCACCTGGTCGCGCTGCCGGCCAACCAGGACCTGGCGCAGTACCGCGACGCCGGCCGCGGAGTGGACGTGCAGTGGCTGGACCTGGCGCCGGAGCAGGCGCGTGCGCTGGCCGCGGCGCTGGCCGAACGCGCCCGCCCGGAGAACTCGCGCTACCGCTACGACTACTTCACCGCCAACTGCGCCACCCAGGTGCGCGACGCACTCGATGACGCGCTGGGCGGCGCCCTGAAGTCGCAGCTGTCGGGCCGTTCGCGCGGCAACACCTACCGCAGCGAGGCGGTGCGATTGGCGCGACCGGCACCGTGGATGTGGCTGGGCTTCGACCTGGGACTGGGGCCCTACGCCGACCGCGCCCTGTCGCGCTGGGAGGAGGCCTTCGTGCCGATGCGCCTGGCCGACGGTCTGCGCGAGGCGCGCAACAGCGCCGGGCGGCCGCTGGTGCTGGCCGAGGAACAACTGCTGGCGCACCGGATCGCCGCCGAGCCGGCCGAGGCCGCGCGCCTCGGGTGGCCCTGGGCACTGGCCGGGCTGGTGCTGGCGGCCGCGGTGCTGGCCGCACGCAGGCGGCCGCGCCTGCTGGCCGGGTTCGCCCTGCCGCTGTGGCTGTTGTGCGGCCTGGCCGGACTGCTGCTGGCCTACCTGTGGGGCTTCACCGCGCACCAGGCCGGCTGGGCCAACCGCAACCTGTTCCTGCTCAACCCGCTGTGCCTGCTGCTGCTGCCCGGCGCGGTGGCGCTGCTGCGCCGGCGGA
>JAGOWL010000189.1 GCA_018060215.1 Pseudoxanthomonas sp. | reverse complement strand
GGATTGCGCCGCGCCACCAGGATGGTCCTGACCGCATAGAACAGCACTGCCAGTACCACCAGCAGGAACAGCGCGGTCAGGCCGGCATTGATGTAGCTGTTGACCATCACCTGCTGCATCTGCGCCATGCTCTTGGCCGTGCCCAGCAACTGCCCGTCGGCGATCGCGCCCTGGTACTTGCGCGCCTGGGCGAGGAAGCCGATCGCGGGATTGCCGTCGAAGATCTTGATCCAGCCGGCGTAGGTGGTGCACACCAGCAGCCACACCGTCGGCACGATGGTGACCCAGGCGTAGCGGTCGCGCTTCATCTTGAACAGCACCACCGTGCACAGCATCAGGGCGATGCCGGCCAGCATCTGGTTGGCGATGCCGAACAGCGGCCACAGGGTGTTGATGCCGCCCAGCGGATCGACCACGCCCTGGTACAGGAAGTAGCCCCACAGCGCCACGCAGCCGGCGGTGCCGATCACGTTCGGGCCCCAGGAGTCGGTCTTGCGTAGCACCGGCACGAAGCTGCCCAGCAGGTCCTGCAGCATGAAGCGGCCAGCGCGGGTGCCCGCGTCCACCGCGGTCAGGATGAACAGCGCCTCGAACAGGATCGCGAAGTGGTACCAGAACGCCATCATGCCGTCGCCGCCGGGCAAGGCGTCGTGCAGGATCACCGCGATGCCCACCGCCAGCGTCGGGGCGCCGCCGGCACGGGAGATGATGGTGTGCTCGCCCACGTCCTTGGCGGTCTGGACCAGCACGTCGGGTGTCACAGTGAAGCCCCAGCTGCTGATCTTGGCCGCCACGTCCACCGCGTCGGTGCCGATCGCCGCGGCCGGGCTGTTCATGGCGAAGTACACGCCCGGGTCGATGATCGAGGCCGCCACCAGGGCCATGATCGCCACGAACGATTCCATCAGCATGCCGCCGTAGCCGATGTAGCGGGCGTGGGCCTCGTTGGCCAGCAGCTTGGGGGTGGTGCCCGAGGCGATCAGGGCGTGGAAGCCGGACACCGCGCCGCAGGCGATGGTGATGAACAGGAACGGGAACAGGTTGCCCTTCCACACCGGGCCGTCGCCGCTGCTGGCGAACTGGGTCAGCGCCGGCATCTTCAGCGTGGTCACCTCCGGGCTGGCGATCACGATGCCGATGGCCAGGGCCACGATCACGCCGATCTTGAGGAAGGTGGACAGGTAGTCGCGCGGTGCCAGCAGCAGCCACACCGGCAGCACCGCGGCCACGAAGCCGTAGCCGATCAGCATCCAGGTGATCTGGGTGCCGGTGAAGGTGAAGGCCGGGCCCCAGGTGGGATGCGCACCGACCTTGCCGCCGAACCAGATCGCCAGCAGCAGCAGGACGATGCCGACCACCGAGATCTCGCCGATCCGGCCCGGGCGGATGTAGCGCATGTAGATGCCCATGAAGATCGCCAGCGGCATGGTCGCGATCACCGTGAACATGCCCCAGGGACTCTCGGCCAGGGCCTTGACCACGATCATCGCCAGCACCGCCAGGATGATGATCATGATCATGAAGGCGCCGAACAGGGCGATGGTGCCGGCCACCGGTCCCATCTCCTCGCGCACCAGGTCGCCCAGCGAACGCCCGTCGCGGCGGCTGGAGATGAACAGCACCATGAAGTCCTGCACCGCGCCGGCCAGGACCACGCCGGCGATCAACCAGATCATCCCGGGCAGGTAGCCCATCTGCGCGGCCAGCACCGGGCCGACCAGCGGGCCGGCGCCGGCGATGGCGGCGAAGTGGTGGCCGAACAGCACGTGCTTGTTGGTGGGCACGTAGTCCAGGCCATCGTTGTGCAGGTGCGCCGGCGTGGCCCGGCGCGGGTCCAGCCCCATCACGTTCCTGGCGATGTACAGGCTGTAGTAGCGGTAGGCGACCAGGTAGATCGACACCGCCGCCACCACGATCCACAGCGCGCTGATCTGCTCGCCCTGGCGCAGGGCCACGGTGCCCAGGCAGAACGCGCCCAACAGGGCGAGCGCGGCCCAGCCGATCGTCGAGAATGCTTTCATGGCGTGCGACCCTCCTGGCGGATCGCTACAGGGTCTGCCTCCGGGCGCGGCAGGTCAATCCTGCAGCGGCCGGAAGGGCTACGACCATGGTGGAATGTGCAGGCGCAGCATCACGTGCCGGCCCGCCGCTTCACAGCCAGCGTGCGCGCTTGAACAGGCTGTACAGGCCGACGCAGATCACCGCCACGCCCACGATCAGCACCGGGTAGGCCCAGGGCGGCGCCAGCTCCGGCATGTGTTCGAAGTTCATGCCGTACCAGCTGGTGACCAGGGTCGGCGCGGCCAGCAGCGCGGCCCAGGCGCCCAGGCGCTTGACCGTTTCACCCTGGGCCAGGGTGACCAGCGACAGGTTCACGCTCAAGGCGGTGCCGAGCATGTCGCGCATGTTGTCGATGCTGTCGTTGATGCGCAGCACGTGGTCGTGCACGTCGCGCAGGTATACGCGCACTTCATCGGGGATCGGCTGGGCCGGTGCGGCCGGGATGCGCCGCAGCTGGGCCAGCACGTCCAGCAGGGGCGACACCGCCACCCGCAGGTAGGTCAGGTCGCGCTTGAGGTCGTACAGGCGCACCACGATCGCGCGCCGGTAGGTGTCGGAGAAGATGTCGCGTTCCAGCATGCGCAAGGTGTCGCGGTGCTCGTCCACGATCGGCGCGTAGTTGTCCACGATCAGGTCCAGCACCGCGTACAGGGCCATCGACGGGCCCATCCGCAACAGGTCCGGTTCCCGCTCCAGCCGGGCCCGGGCCGGGGCGTAGGTGAGCGAGGCGTCGTGGCGCACGGTCAGCAGGAAGCGCGGGCCCAGGAAGGCGTGGGTCTCGCCGTAGCGGATCGTGCCGTCGATCATCTGTGCGGTATGCACGGCCAGGAACAGGGTCTCGCCGAAGGCCTCGACCTTGGGGCGCTGGTGCGCGTTGCGTGCATCCTCGATCGCCAGCGGGTGCAGGTCCAGTTCTTCCTGCAGCTTCAGCAACACCTCGTCGGAGGGTTCGTACAGGCCGACCCAGGCGAAGCCGGGCGCCTGGGCGTCCAGCAGGTCGCTCAACTGGTCCAGCGACACGTCCTGGCGCCGGCCTTCGGCGCCGTACCAGGCGCAGTTGATGACACAGGCGGGATTGGGCGTGGGGGTGGGCAAATCCATGCCGCGCATCCTGCGCTGCGCCGCGGCGGCCGGCAAGCCCGCCGCACGCTCCGCCGCTTGCCGGTGCCGCGGACTACCGGTCGGCCTGCCGGGTCCGATCGCGACCGAGGGCGATGGCCAGGGCCGCGTGCAGCGGCAGCAGCAGGCCGATCCAGGGCAGGTTGTATTGTGGCTGCAGGCTCAGCCACTGCAGGATCCAGCCCAGCGCGGCCAGTGCGGCCACCAGCCACAACACGGGGCGGAACAGGCGCCCCGGCGTCCGCCGGCGCAGCAGCGCCACCGCGCCGGGCAGCAGCAGCAGGCACAGCGGGTTGAGCAGGAACAGGTTGCGGTTGGCCCAGCCGGCCTGGTGCGCGGTGAAGCCCCACAGGTAGGCCAGCAGCAG
>JAGOWL010000188.1 GCA_018060215.1 Pseudoxanthomonas sp. | reverse complement strand
CTGCGAAGGCATCGCCGCGGCCGAAGCGATCGGCCAGCGGCTGGCGGCGATGGACGGCGGCACCCTGGCCCTGGGTTTTGCCTCCAACCCGAAGGAGCCCGGCGCGGTGCGCGGCGGGCCGATGTTCGAGTTCCTGTTCGGCATCGACACCTTGCTGCGCCGCCAGGGCCGCCGCGACCGGTTCAAGCTGGTGTTCTTCAATCCATCCAACGAGCCGGGGCAGCGCCTGGGTCCGACCGCGGTGCGCAGGATGCTGGCACGCATGCGCGAACTGGACATCGAAACCCACCTGGGCCACAAGCCTGTCCGCTTCGAGGCCGACAAGGTGGTGACCGAAGGCGGCGAGTTCGGCGCCGACCTGATCCTGTTCATGCCCGGGCTCACCGGCCCGGCGTGGCTGGACGACAGCGAACTGCCGCGTTCGGAAGGCGGCTTCGTCGCCGCCGACGCGCACTGCCGCGCGCCCGGGCTGGAGCACGTGTACGTGGCCGGCGACATCGGCAGCTACCCCGGCCCGGACTGGATGGCCAAGCAGGCCCACCAGGCCGACCTGCAGGCCGAAGCGGTGGCCAGCAACATCGCCGCCGGGTTGCGCGGCGAACCGGCACGGCATGGCTTCAAGACCGAACTGGCCTGCATTGTCGATACCCTCGACGCGGGCATGCTGGTCTACCGCAGCCCGGCGCGGACCCTCGCCCTGCCGCGCCTGCGACTGCTCCACTGGGCCAAGCGCCGGTTCGAGGAGCGTTACCTGAAGGCCTATCGTTGAACTCACCCGGCCCGTTGCCGATGCGCGCTTGCGGGGTCAGCAGCGTCGCCGCCAGCAGGGCGGCGTCGACCATGCCGCAGCCCATGCCATGCAGTCGTTCGCGTTCGATGAAGTCCAGCAGATCGACCCATACCGAGGTATCGACCAGGACGTTCATTCCCCGGGCCGCGCCTCGTGCACGGACAGGCCGCCGCGGCGCGGCACCTCCGCCATCTCCGGAGCCGTACCGCCAAGGGCGGCAAGCCGCTGGGCCGCGCGCACCCGGATGAAGGTGCGGATGGCCTCACGGAACAGGTTGGACTTGTCCATGGCCGGGTCGGCCAGGGCCAGTGCGGTTTCGTAGTCGCTGTCGTCGATGCTGACCGTGGTTCGCATGGCTCCGCCTGCATGGAATCCATAATGATGTGAACATGCATCATTCTGGATGCGGGCACCAGCCTGCCAGCGACTACCAGTCCAGCGACAGGTTCACCGCGAAGCTGCGCCCGGGCTGGGTGTGGAAGCCGATGGCATCGTCATCGGCGGTCAGGCCGCGCATCCCGGCCCATTCCCAGTAGCGGCGGTCGGCCAGGTTGAGCACCCCGGCGTTGACCCGCACGTGCGGGTTGAATTCGTACCAGCCGTACAGGTCAAAGCGCGCGTAACCCGGCGGCGCGAACTGCCGGGCGATGCTGTGGTCGATGCGGTCCTTGCCGCGCACGGCCACCATCGCCGCCTCGCCGCCCCAGCGGCCATCGCCACCGTCGTAGCGCAGGCCCAGGGTCGCGCGCGGCGGGTCGACGGTGTTCAGCGGCAGCTTGCGGCGGGTGTCGTCGCCTTCGCTCCAGGCCATCGCCCCGCGCAGCTGCCAGTCGCCACCGCCGTCGCGTGCGAATGGCAACTGCCATAGCAGATCGGCCTCGATGCCGCGGATGCGTGCACGGTCGCGGTTGACCGACTGGAACACCAGCGCGCCGGTGGCCGGGTCGATACCCAGGTTGGCGCGCGATTCGATCAGGTCGCGGTAGCGGTTCTCGTACAGCGAGGCGCTGGCGCGCAGTTCGCTGCCGACATAGCGCCAGCCCAGTTCCAGGCCCTGGCTGCGTTCCGGGCGCAGGTCGCGGTTGGCACGCACCTCGTAGTTGTAGACCGGCAGCGCCAGGCCGATGTTGACGTCGCCGAACGGCGGGGCGCGGAAGCCGCGCGCGTACTGGGCGAACACGCTGTGGCCGTTGCCGAAGGTCCAGCGCAGCGCCAGCCTGGGCGTGGTCTGGCGGCTCTCCACGTCCACCGGCGGATTGTCCGGGAAGTCCTCCAGGTAGATCGCGTCCGGGTGCGCGCGCAGCCGGTTCCACTCGGTGCGCAGGCCCGGCACCACCGCGAAGTGCTCGCCGAAGCGGATCTCGTCCTGCCAGAACAGCGCCGCGCTCTCGGCGTCGGTGTTGGGGAAATCGCGCACCGGCAGGTGCTCGCCCAGGATCACCTGGCTGGTCTGGCCGGTGCGCAGGTTGGTTTCCAGGCCATCGCGCAGGCCTTCGTAGCGGGTGTTGGCCAGGTCCACGCCGTACACGTGCCAGTGCTTCATCCGCGCCCCTTCGTGCCGGGCCTGGCCCAGCAGCGACAGCCCGGCCGCATCGGCGGCGTAGTCGAAGCGGCGCCAGCGCAACGATTCGAACGGGGTGGCGCGGTCGGGCAGCCGGTACTGGTCGCTGTCCTGGCGGATGTCGGTGCCCTGCCAGTACAGCTGTGCCTCCAGCGTCTGCATCCAGGTCCGGCCGGGCGCCCATTCACCGGCCAGGCTGG
Source organism: Pseudoxanthomonas sp. (assembly GCA_018060215.1). Lineage (GTDB taxonomy): Bacteria > Pseudomonadota > Gammaproteobacteria > Xanthomonadales > Xanthomonadaceae > Pseudoxanthomonas. Next base: position 1,013 of record JAGOWL010000188.1, on the reverse strand, counting down.
CGCGGCTGCGGCGCTGGCTGTCGTCGGCGTCCAGGCGATAGGTGGTGTTGAAACGGCCGCTGCCGAAACGCAGCGAGTTGACCTCGGTCTGCCGCGACGCGTCGCTGGCATCAACGGTGAACGTGTAGCGCCCGGCGCCATCGGCGTCGCCGCCGGTCACCTTGGCCAGCACCGCACGCCGGGTGTAGTCGGCCGGATTGGGGCCGTCCTCGGCACGCCAGGCGCGGTTGCCGGCCTCGTGCCCGCGCCGCTCGGCGGCCATCACCATCGCCTGCCAGCCGCGCGCAGATTCGCCGGCCCAGCGCGCCGAGGCCAGGAAACTGTCGTCGACATTGTCGTAACCCAGCCGCGCGCCCAGATACTGCGTGCCGCCCGAGCGCGCCAGCAGCGCCTCCGGATCCAGGGTACGGAACGAGACCACACCGGCCAGCGCATCGCTGCCGTACAGGGTCGAGGCCGGGCCGCGCTGGATCTCCACCCGTTCCACCGCCTCCAGGTCGACCAGGTCGCGGCCGGCCGAGGCGAACTGGCCGATGCTGTAGTCGTCGGCCAGGGCGATGCCGTCGATCAGGATCCGCACCCGGTTGCCCTCCAGGCCGCGGATGGAGAAGCCGCGCGTACCCCAGCGATGGCCGTCTGCCACCACCGCCACCCCGGGCACGTAGCGCACCAGGCTGGCCGGGTCGCGCACCAGGCGCCGGTCCAGCTCCTCGCGTTCGACCTTGGACACGCTGGCCACGACCTGGCTGATCGGTTCCGGTGCCCGGCTGGACACCACCACCACCGTGTCCAGGGTGGTGACCGGGCCGCCGCTGGAGGGCAGGTCCACGTCAGCGGCGGGGGCGGAGGCGGAGGCCGCAGCAGTGACGGCGATCAGCAGGGGCGTGGCGAGGACGGGGGCGGGCACGGCAGCCGTTGTGTCGGTGGAGTTGAGAAACATTATCGCTTGCCACGCGGTGTCATGGACAGCCGCTGAACTTCCTTCTGATACGCTCTTGACTTGAGTCAAAGCC
>JAGOWL010000187.1 GCA_018060215.1 Pseudoxanthomonas sp. | reverse complement strand
ACCTACACGCTCAATCCTTCGCTGCGCGAGTAATCGCCCCGAGCCTGTTAATGCATCACGACACGGTCAAGCCGGCGCCGCCCATGGACAGAGCCAGACTGGCCCGCGCCCTGCTCGTCGCGTCCATCGGGAATGTGATCGCTTTCTACTTTGTTGGCAGCGCCTTGAAGCCTGGCTACTCGCAGATTTCGAATGGCGCCATTTACCGCACGACGCAGCCCCGGTACGGGGCAGGCCGCAAACGGACGTGCCTTGCCTTGTCGTAATCGTTCGATTACACTTGGCCCCATGTTCACGGTCATCCGCACCGAGGCGTTCGCAACCTGGCTCGATGGCCTGAAGGATCGGAACACTCGCATCCGCCTTGTGCGTCGATTGGAGAAGGCCCAGGTCGGCAACCTTGGCGACGTGAAGCCGGTCGGTGAGGGGGTGAGCGAAATGCGCGAGCACTTCGGCCCCGGTTGGCGCATGTACTACGTTCAGCGTGGGTCCGTGCTGATCGTGATGCTTGGCGGTGGCGACAAGATCACCCAGAGCCGCGATATCGCCGCCGCCAAGCGGCTTGCCGCAACCCTGGAGGAATGAACCATGGCCAAGAAGATCAAGATTTCCGACTTGGCGGCTTTCGATGCCGCCGAACACCTGAAGGATGAGGCCGATATCGCCGCATACCTGACTGTTGTTCTTGAAGAAAATGACCCTGCCGCCCTCGCCGCTGCGCTTGGCACGGTTGCCCGGGCGCGCGGCATGACCTCGGTGGCCGAAGGTGCTGGCATCGCCCGCGAGGCGCTGTACAAGGCGCTTCGCCCCGGTGCTCAACCGCGCTTCGAGACGATCCAGCGCGTGTGCGCGGCATTGGGCGTGCGCCTGGCCGCTGTACCAGCCTGACCGGTTGTCGACAGCGTAGTGCTCACAACTCTTCTGGACTGGATGAATTACGGTGGTTTACGGGGTCAACGTGACCGGCAGGAAGGCACCGCACCTCCCTCGTCTCCTGATTCGGCACAAGGAGGGTAGGAAGGGACATCGATAGCGCGGGCGGTGCCGGATCCGGAGTCGTCAGAAAGAAAACGGCCGCCCCTGGGGGCGGCCGTCTGGTCTTGCGAAGAAGCGGAAGGATCAGGGCTTTACCAGCTCCGACTCCACCACCATGTCCAGCACGAAGGCCTGGGAAGAGCCATCGGCCGGCGGATTGGCCACCGTGTAGCGGTTCACGCGCAGCACGTTGCGGGTGCCCGGCTGGTGGCTGAAGCCTTCGATCTGGTCGTAGAAGTTCTGCCACTCGCCCGGCTCGCCGCTGCGCAGGCCGTTGTCGTCGAAGGTGATCTCGCGCACCTGCAGGCACTGCTTGTCCGGGATCAGCGGATGGCTGCAGGGCTGGGTCTGGGCCGCCACTTCCAGGAACACGCGCTCGCCGGGGCCGCCGAAGCGGGTGTCCGGGGTCGCGGTGCCGTGGAACACCAGGCGGTCACCGGCGGTGTTGGTCAGCACCAGCTGCGGCACCTCGCCGGCGGTGCTGGCCACGGTCAGCTCACCTTCCAGGCGCTTGCCGACTTCGGCGTCCAGCGCGGCCAGCGCCGGATCCGGGCAGGCCATCAGGGTGGAGGCGAACGGGCCCAGGGTGGCGGTATCGCCGGCCTGGGCGAAGCCACCGGTCATGCGGTTGCAGGTGTTGGACACCGACACCCGGCCTTCGGCGAAGTCCAGCTGTACGGGCTTGTCGGCATTGACGAACAGTGGCTCGATCTTCTGGCCCTGGGCGTCGGTGGCCTCGGCCAGGCGCCAGTGGTAGGCCGGCAGCAGGGCGGCGGTATCGGCCAGGGCCGGCGGTGCGGCCGGGTCGGCGGCCATGGAGCTGGCGGCCGGATCGGTGGCCGGTTCGGCCGGCTTGTTGCAGGCAGCCAGGGCCAGCGGCACCAGCAGGGCCAGCGGGAGCAGCAGGGGGCGATGGTTCATGAGTCTCTCCGTGAGGATGCCGGCCATGGTGGCCGGCGACAGGTGGATAGGTGGATCTGGTGAATCCGGCAACTCGAACATGGCATGCAACGGGCTTATACGCGAAAGCGGGTTCAACCGGCGTAAACCGGTTCAGCTTCCGGCGGGCATGAACGCCAGCAGCAGCGCGCCCAGCGCGATCCGGTAGACGGCGAACACGGTGAAGCGGTGCGCCTTGATGTAGCCCATCAGCCAGCGCACCACCGCAAAGCCGGTGACCGCCGCAGCGCTGAAGGCCACCGCCACCGCCGTCCAGTCCTCGCCGCCGAGGGCGTCGTCGCGCACCAGTTCCAGGAAGGCGAAGGCGCTGGCGGCGAACATGGTCGGGATGCCGACCAGGAACACGAACTCGGTCGCCGCCGAGCGCCGGCTGGTGCCGGCCAGCATGGCCAGGAAGATCGCCGCAGCCGAGCGTGAGGTGCCGGGGAACACCCCGGCCACCACCTGGGCCAGGCCGACCAGCACGGCCACCTTCCAGGTCACGGTGGCCAGGTCGCCGCGCTTTTCGGCGTAGTGCTCGGCCACCAGCATCCATACGCCGCCCAGCACCAGGGCCCAGGCCACCGGGGCCACGGTTTCCGGCAACTCCCAACCGGCCAGGCGCACCGGCAGGCCGACCAGCGCGGTGACCAGGAAAGCCACGCCGATCTTGGCCACGTAGTCGCGGTTGGCCGGCTGGTGCAGCCCGGTGGCCAGTTCCCACAGCCGCTTCCGGAAGGCCAGGGTCACCGCCAGGATCGCGCCGGCCTGGATGACGATGTTGAAGAAGTCCGAGCGCGGGCCCAGCCAGTGCTGGGCGATCAGCAGGTGGCCGGTGCTGGAGATGGGCAGGAACTCGGTCAGCCCTTCGAGGATGCCCAGCAGCAGGGCGGAAAGCAGGTCGGACACGGGCGGCGGTGGGGCGGGCGACGGGCGCACAGGATAAGCGACTGCGGCCGAAGCGAGGATTGCACCTGGCGGGTGCGCAGTCGATCACGCCGACGCACCAATCGGGTGCAGTTGGGGGCGGCACGCTTGTCGGTCCTATGGAAATCAATAACTTGCATCGCCGGAAAAGCTGGCACGGACCCTGCTAGAGAAGTCCGTACATATCCCACCCGAGGTTGCCCGTAATGTCCGTGGAAAACGTAGAGAAGCTGATCAAGGACCACCAGGTCGAATTCATCGACCTGCGTTTCGTCGACATGCGCGGCGTGCAGCAGCACGTGACCTTTCCGGCCAGCATCATCGAGCCGGCGCTGTTCGAGGACGGCAAGATGTTCGACGGCTCCTCGATCGCCGGCTGGAAGGGCATCGCCGAGTCGGACATGGTGCTGCTGCCGGATGCGGACACCGCCGTGCTCGATCCGTTCACCGCCGACCCGACCCTGATCCTGACCTGCGACGTGCTTGACCCGGCCACCATGCAGGGTTACTCGCGCTGCCCGCGCGGCATCGCCAAGCGCGCCGAGTCCTACCTGAAGTCGCTGGGCCTGGCCGATGCGGCGTTCTTCGGCCCGGAGCCGGAGTTCTTCATCTTCGACGCGGTGCGCTACGCCAACGACATGGGCCACACCTTCTTCAAGATCGACTCCGAAGAGGGTGCCTGGAACAGCGGCACCAAGTACG
>JAGOWL010000186.1 GCA_018060215.1 Pseudoxanthomonas sp. | reverse complement strand
GTGGTCCACTTGTTCACCCCGTCGTAGTTGCAGGTGATGGTGCCGGCGCCGATGTTCGCCCCCGCGCCCACCCGCGCATCCCCCAGGTAGGTGAGGTGGTTGGCCTTGCTGCCCACCCCCAGAACCGTGTTCTTGGTCTCGACGAAGTTGCCGATGTGCACGCCATCGGCCATCACCGTGCCCGGGCGCAGGCGCGCGAACGGGCCGATCTGCACCGCGCCTTCGGCGATCACGCCGTCCAGGTCGCAGTGCGCACGCACTTCGGTGCCCGCGCCCAGGCGCACGTTCCTCAGCCGCGTGAACGGTCCGATGCGCACCCCGTCACCCAGCTCCACCTCGCCTTCCAGCACCACGTTGGCGTCGATCTCCACATCGGCACCGACGCGCACGCTGCCACGCTGGTCGAAGCGCGCCGGGTCGAGCAGGCGCGCGCCCTGGGCGCACAGCGCCCGTGCGCAGCGCAGCTGGAAGGCGCGTTCGAGCTGGGCCAGTTGCCAGGGGTCATTGGCGCCCTCGGCCTCCAGCGGATCGTCCACGGCGACGATCTCGGCCGGGTTGTACTCGTCGGCGGCCATGGCGAACACGTCGGTGAGGTAGTACTCGCCCTGGCTGTTGTCGGCCGACAGCCGCGACAGCCAGCGCTTCAGTGGATCGGCCTCGGCGGCGATGATGCCGGTGTTGATGGTGCGGATGCGGCGCTGCTCGTCGTTGGCATCGCGATGCTCGACGATCGCCGCGACCTTGCCCTGTTCGTCGCGGACGATGCGGCCGTAACCGGTCGGATCCTGCGGCTCGGCCACCAGTACCCGCAGCAGGCCTGGCGCATCCAGCAGCCGGCGCAGGGATTCGGGTCGGGTCAGCGGCACGTCGCCGTACAGCACCAGCACGTCCACCGCTTCGGGGATCCCGGGCAGGGCCTGCTGCACCGCATGGCCGGTGCCCAGCCGCTGGGCTTGTTCATACCAGGACAGGTCGTCCTGCCCAGCGAAGGCCGCACGCACCGACTCACCGCCGTGGCCATAGACCACGTGGATACCCGCTGGCTCCAGTGTGCGTGCGGTGTCGATCACATGGGCGAGCATCGGCCGCCCGCCCACCGGCTGCAGCACCTTGGGCAGCGCCGATTTCATCCGCTTGCCCTCGCCGGCAGCGAGGATCACCACGTGCAATGCCTGGGTCATGTCCAGCCCGATCCTTAAGAATGTGCCAATTCTACGACCCTGACCGCCTGTTGTAGGAGCCGGGGAGACCGGACCACCCGCCCGGGCCGCATAGAATGCGCACACCCCCGCCGCGAACACGGAACTCCCGCCGATGCCCCTGCTCCGCCAAGGCGGCTACTACCTGGTGTTCGGCGTGCTGCAGTTGCTGCTGGACTGGCTGTTGTTCGTGGCCTTGACCGCACTGGGCGTGCCGGCGGCACCAGCCAACCTGGCCAGCCGCACCAGCGCGGCGCTGCTGGGGTTCTGGCTCAACGGCCGCTACACCTTCGCCGATGGCCATGGCCAGCGGCTGGGCTGGCGCCGCTTCGCGCGCTTCTGGCTGCTGTGGCTGGCGATGACCGCGATCAGCACCGTGCTGGTGGCCTGGGTCGCCTCACGCCTGGGCCTGCACCAGGCCTGGCTGGCCAAGCCGCTGGTCGAGGGCATGCTGGCGCTGGCCACCTTCTTCCTGCTGCGGCACTGGGTCTACCGCTGAACCGGCCAGTGCCGCTCGCCGCGATCGCCTGCGACCTGACCTGGATCAGGGCGGGCGCAGCCCCAGGGGCGCAGGCTGGGGGCCCACTGAACCGCAGGAGCCCCCATGGCCGATACACCCGCCACCATCGAGTACACCGCCCATCCCTTCGATGCCCGCGGCATCGCCCGCCGCTTCCGCCACTCGGCCATTTTCGGCGCACTGGCCGCCCTGCAAGCGGGTGAAGCCATGCGCTTCGTCAACGATCACGACCCGCTGCCCTTGCTGGCCCAGCTGCAGGAGCGCTTCGGCGACCGCCTGGAGATCGCCTACCGGCAACGCGAGCCGGGTGCGATCGTGATCGACTTCATCATCGTCGCCTGAGCGCTCAGGGCACCACGCCGGTCCACTCCGTGCTGCCGAACTTGTCCTGCGCCAGCGCCTGCGCGCGTGCCTGGCCGGCGGCATCCAGCCGGCCCGGGACCAGCCCGCCGTGCAGCCGGGCGAAACTGGCCACCAGGTGCTCGACGATCGCCGCACGCGCCAGGCCGGTCTGGCTGCGCAGCGGATCGACCCGCTTCTGGGCACTGGTGGTGCCTTTGTCGGAAAGCTTCTCGCGCCCGATACGCAACACCTGCAGCATCTTGTCGGCGTCGATGTCGTAGGCCATGGTCACGTGGTGCAGCACCGCCTGGCCCCGGCGCGCCTGGGCGGCGCCGGCGATCTTGCCGGCCGCCGAGGCGATGTCGTTGAGCGGCTGGTACCAGGCCTGGATGCCCAGCCCGGCCAGGGCCTGGATCACCCAGTCGTCCATCAGCGCGTAGGCCTGTTCGAACGGCATCCCGGCCACCATCGACAACGGCGCCACCACCGAATAGGTGATGGTGTTGCCCGGTTCGATGAACATCGCCCCGCCACCGCTGATCCTGCGCACCACCTCGATGCCATGGTGGCGCGCGGCGTCGGCGTCGACTTCGTTGCGCAGCGACTGGTAGCGGCCGATCACCACCGCCGGGGAGGCCCATTCCCAGATCCGCAGGTTCGGCGCACGGTGGCCGGCGGCGACCTCGTCCAGCAGCACCTCGTCCAGCGCCATGTGCAGGGCCGGTGGCTGCGGCGCCTCGTGCAGCAGCTCCCAGGCATGGTCGGTCCAGGTGCTTCGGCTCATGCCCCGGCTCCGTCGATGGCCCGGCGCACCGCCACCGCCACGCCTTCGGCACTGATCCCGTAGAGCATCGCTTCGCCGGGCAGGCCGGCCACGACCGCGGCGCTGATCCGCGCCACATCCGCGTCGGCCGGCAGTCCCAGCACGGCGGCATTGATCGCCTCCAGAGCGGTGTCCGGCTCCAGGAAGAAATCGCCGCTGACCTGGACCTGGGCGATGTGGCCGCCCTCCAGTGCCAGGTCCACCACCACCAGCTTGCCGCCGGGCACCTTGTATTCGCCGTGCACCCTCGCGCTCCCGCCGCCGTGTCGATCCATGAGTCTAGCGGCTCAACGCTGCAGGAAATTCTTCAGCAGCGCGTGGCCGTGCCCGGTCAGGATCGATTCGGGGTGGAACTGCACCCCCTCCACCGGATGCTCGCGGTGGCGCAGGCCCATGATCTCTTCGAACGAGCCATCGGCGTTCTCGGTCCAGGCGGTGACCTCCAGCGCCTGCGGCAGCGAGGCGCGCTCCACCACCAGCGAGTGGTAGCGGGTGGCCTCGTAGCCGTCCGGCAACCCGGCGAACACACCCTGGCCCTGATGACGGATCGGTGAGGTCTTGCCGTGCATGATCCGGCCGGCGCGCACCACCTTGCCGCCATAGGCCTGGCCGATGCTCTGGTGGCCCAGGCACACCCCCAGGATCGGCGTGGTCGGGCCCAGCCGTTCGATCACCTCCAGCGATACCCCGGCCTCGTTGGGCGTGCACGGCCCGGGCGAGATCACGAT
>JAGOWL010000185.1 GCA_018060215.1 Pseudoxanthomonas sp. | reverse complement strand
CGCCAGCACGAAGCCGACATCCAGCTGCTGGAACGGGCGGTGACCACGGTCACCGACACGGCGGTGTGCATGACCTCGCCGGAGGTGGCCACGCGCTGGGTGGCGGCGGTGCAGCGGCGCACGTCGCTGCGCGGCCGCTGATCCGGGCGCCCGGCCATGTGCGTGGTCGCCTTCGCCTGGAACCTGCACCCGCGCTGGCGGCTGCTGCTGGCCGGCAACCGTGACGAATTCCATGCGCGTGCGACCGCGCCGCTGGCGCACTGGGGCGACGGCTCCGGGATCATCGCCGGCCGCGACCTGGAGGCCGGTGGCACCTGGCTGGGCGTGGACGGGCGCGGCCGCTGCGCGCTGGTGACCAATGTGCGCGACCTGCGGCTGGGCCAGGACGGATTGTCGCGCGGCCTGCTGGCCAGCGACTACCTGCGCGGCGATGCCGGCGCGCAGGCGCATGGGCGATCACTGCTGCCGGTGGCCGCCGGCTATCGGCCATTCAACCTGCTGCTGGTCGATGCGCACGACTGCATCTGGATGGGCCGCCAGGCGAAGCCGCGCTTGGCCGCCGTCGAGTCGGGCGTGCACGTGCTGTCCAACGCCGAACTGGATACGCCGTGGCCGAAGGCGGCGCGGCTGGGTGGACGCCTGGCGGACTGGATCGATGCGCACCGCGTGAAGGATTCGGCCGGATCGGTGGATGCGGAGGAGTTCGCCGGCTTGTTCGACGCACTGGCCGACGATGCCACCTTCGATGACGGCTTGCTGCCCGATACCGGCATCGGCCTGGAACGCGAACGCTGGCTGTCGTCGGCCTTCATCCGCGGCCAGGACTACGGCACCCGCGCCAGCACGGTGGTGGCGATCGGCCATGACGGCCGCGGCGTGATCATCGAGCGGCGATGGGGCCCGATGGGCGTGACCCTGGGCCAGACGCGCCTGCCGATTGGCCGCCTGTAGGAGCAACAGCTTCGCTTCGATCGGGGGCCGCCGATACACGGGGGTTGCGTTCGCCGCGTGGTTGCGCGTCCTGCTCCAACACGCGGGCGTGGCACATCCATGTGCCACTCGAACGCAACCCCCGTGCATCGACGTCCTTCGCGAACGTGGGGATCGCCGCCCAGACCTGCAGGAGCCGGGGACCCACCGATTGCGAAAGACGCGGCGGTGCGGGGCCTACGGGGTGACCGTCACGGTGATGGTCTGCTGCAGGGTGTGGCTGGCGCCGGGGGCCAGTTCGACCAGGTCCGGGCCGGCGTTGGCCGCTTCCAGGCACACGAACTGGCGCCAGTGCGCACCGACGTCGGCCATGCGCGCGGCGGCCGCTTCGCCCGGATTCCACACCACCGCGGTGTTGGCGTTGCGCACCGCAAGGTCGATGCGGCGGCGCAGGCCCGGATCGACCAGGCGATAGCTGCCGCGGGTGCCATCGCCACCGCCCGCGCCACCACCTGCACCCGCGCCGGGGAACAGGCGATCGCTGCGGCCCGGGTCGCGCCGGTCGTCCAGGGTCCAGTGGCCTTGCTGGACGTGCTGGTTTCCATCGTCGTTCTTGTCCAGGAACACACGGCCGGCCAGACCTTCGATGTGCACCTTGGCCACGTCGGAGACGCGGAAGTAGTTGTGCAGCGCTTCGCTGAAACGCACCGGCTGGGCACTGGCGTTGGTCGTGGTCAAGCGTTGTTCCAGCGTGCCGCCAATGCGCAGCTGCATGCGCAGGCGCAGCGCCAGCTCCTGCAGCGGTGGCGGCTCCAGCTCCAGGACCACGCTGCCGTCAGCCTCGCGCCGGGCGGCGACCAGCTGCCACGACAAGGTCCGCACGAAGCCGTGCGCCGGCATGTCGCTGCCCTGGCCCTGGCGGCTGAAATACGGCCAGCACACGGGCGTGCCGCCGCGGATCGGCGTGGGCAGCGGCGCACGCAGCGGCGACAGCCAGAACACATCCTGTTGCCCCTTCGGTGCGAACGACAGCAGCTGGCCGCCGAACAGCGACACCGCCGCGCTGGCCAGGGGCGTATCGACCAGCAGGGCATCCAGGCCCTGGAACTGGCCCAGGCTCAATCCGGGAACTGGCTGCATCTGCATGACTCTGGCATTGACGGGAGTAGGCGACTGCAATCGGACCGGCGCCGACGGCAGGACGAAGGCGGTGGCGGCCGCTGGCGCGGCGGCGCCCGGCATGGCCGCGGATGGCGGCGCCTGTGCCTGCAGCAAATCCAGGATGCGCAGCCCGGCACGGCCATCGACGGTCAATCCGCGCTGCTGCTGCTCGGCGGCAATCGCCTTGCGGGTGGCACTGCCGATCATGCCGTCGGCCGCGCCGATGTCATGGCCGCGGGCCAGCAGCAGGGTCTGCAGCTGGCGCCGTTGCGCCCGCGACAGGCCCGGGTCGTCGGTGGGCCAGGCCGCGGCGATGCCGCTGCCGCCGCGCAAGCGGTCGGCCAGGGTGGCGATGGCCAGGGCGTAGCTTTCGGCGGCGTTGTAGGAATAGATCGCGTCGTAGTTGCGCAGCACCAGGAACGCCGGTCCGTTGCGCCCGGCCGGCAGCAACACCGCGCTGCGCACGTCCGACGTCGCGACCGGGCGGCCGTCGACGCGGGTGACGCCGCGCGCGACCCAGTCCGAAAGCGGCCTGCGACTGGTTCGCCCGGCCAGCGAGGCGTCGAAACCGGCCGGCAACTTCACTTCGTAGCCCCACGGCTCGCCCGTGCGCCAGCCCGCGCGCCGCAGGTAGTTCGCGGTGGAGGCCAGCGCGTCGGGGATGCTGGCCACCAGGTCACGGCGACCGTCGCCATCGCCATCCACCGCGATGCGCGCATAGGTGCTGGGCATGAACTGGGTCTGGCCGAAGGCGCCGGCCCAGGAACCGGTGAGGTCCGGATCGGCCAGGTCGCCGGAGGCCAGCAACGACAGCAGGGCCAGGAACTCGCCACGGAAGAACTCCTGGCGCCGTCCCTCGCAGGCCAGGGTGGCCAGCGACACGCGCAGCGGGCGCTTGCCGGTGACCCGGCCGTAGTCGCTTTCCACGCCCCACACCGCGACCACGGTTTCCGCATCGACCCCGTATTCGGCGGCGATGCGCGCCAGCAGCTCGCCGTGCGTGGCCAGCATCGCCCGGCCATCGGCCACGCGCTGCTCGTCCACCAGGCCGGACAGGTAGTCCCAGATCGGGGTGGTGAACTCGGGCTGGGCGTTGAGCAGCGGCAGCACGCTGCGGTCCGGCTGCAGGTCGGCGGTCAGCCGCGTGAACTGGGCCGCATCGATGCCGCGCGCGGCGGCCTGCGGCTGCAGCGCCGCCAGGCAGCGCTGGAATCCGGCGTCCTGGGCCTGCGCCAGCGGTGCGGCCAGCAGCAATGCCAGCGGCAGTGTCCCCAGCCATCGCCCGGTTGCGCGGCGGACCGGCCCCGTCGGGCCGGCTGCGGCCCGCCCGCCGCCGGCGGCGGTATCGGCGTCCGCGACCGGTCGCGCAGGACGCATGCCGCCAACCATCTCAGCGCCGGCCGGTTTCGATGAAGCGCAGGAATTCGGCGCGGGTGCGCGCGTCCTCGCGGAAGCTGCCGAGCATCTTCGAGGTAACCATGCTCACCCCGCGCTTGTGGATGCCACGGGTGGTCATGCACTCGTGCGCACCCTCCACCACCA
>JAGOWL010000009.1:15505-33210 GCA_018060215.1 Pseudoxanthomonas sp. | reverse complement strand
GTCGACAACGTCCGTTTCGACGGCCCAGGTGGCCTCGCTGGTTTCGGCGACTTCGCTGACTTCGGCGACTTCGCTGACTTCGACGTCGGCCGGCGCTTCGGCTTCGGCTTCGACTTCGGCTTCGACTTCGGCTTCGGCTTCGACTTCGGCTTCGGCTTCGGCTTCGACTTCGGCTTCGACTTCGGCTTCGGGCTCGGCTTCGATCCCGGCTTCGGATGCGGCTTCCGGTTCGGACCCCTCCTGGGCCGCGACCGGGAGGTCGGTTCCGAGGGCAAGCGCACCGGCGGCCACGACGCCTGCCGCCGCCGCGGCGAACGCCGGCTCGGTCGAGGGCGCATCCGCTGCGACCGGCAGGCTGTCGCCGCCGGCATCGGCATCGGCGCCCAGGTACTGGCCCAGGTCATCGCTGGCGGTCAGTTCGACATCCTTCGCCGCCGCTTCGGCCGGCTCGGACTCGGGCACGTCGGCTTCGATGACCGGCTGCGGCCAGCTGGCCTCGGGCAGGCCCTCGGCCAGCTCGCCCAGGCGCGCGGCCAGCGGCGCGAAGCCGGGGATGCGCGGCGACTCGGCCTGCAAGGCGCGCATGCAGGTACGGACGGCGGCGCCCATCGCGGCCAGGGCCTCGACCCCGTCGGTGTCCGGCACCTGGGCGGTGGCCAGCGAGCGCCGGACATAGGTTTCGGCCGGCGCGGTCACCGTGGTGATTTCCGGCACGTCGGTCATCGCGAACGCGCCGTTCATGGTGTGGATCGCGCGCAGCAGGCCTTCGCTGGCCGGCTGCGGCGCCTGGCGTGCCGCCGCCACCCAGGCGTCCACGCTCTCCAGGTGCTGGCTGACCTCGGCCTCCAGGATCTCGCGCAGGACGCTGTCCACCGAGGCCGGCGTGCCTTCGTCCGGACCCAGGCCGAAGCCGGTATCCGGGGTGACGGCGGGCTCGGCGGACGACACCTCGTCCTGGCCATCGGCCAGCGCCGGCGCAACGGCCGCCAGTGGCAAATAGAACGCCTCCTCCCCGGCGGCGATGCGATCGGCCACCGCCCCCATCGCGTGCAGGTCGGCGACCACGCCACCCTGGCCACGCAGGGCCGCATCGAACTGCGGCAGGATCTGGCAGGCCTGTTCCACCATCGCCAGCACCGCCGGGCTCGGCGCGCGGCTGCCATCGAGCACGCGATTGAGCATGCCCTCGATCTTCCAGCTGAACTCGCCCAGCGCGCGTGCACCGACCAGGCGTCCGCTGCCCTTGAGCGTGTGGAACACGCGCCGGATCGGGCGCGCCCGATCCAGGTCCTCCGGCGCCTGCTGCCAATGCGGCACCAGTCGGCCCAGGTTGTCGCGCTCTTCGTCGAATTCCTCCAGGAACACTTCGCGGATGTCGGCGTCGATATCGGCGGCATCGTCGAAGCCGCCCACCACCGGCATCGCGGCCTGCGGCTCTCCGGTCGCCTCGACCCCGGTCGCCAGGCCGGCGGCGGCGGCCGTGATCTCGGCCACCACCGACTGCGAGGCCTGGTCCAGGTCGATGTGGCTGACCCGGCCGTCGTGGACCTGGGCCGGGCGCAGGTCCGGCTGCGCATTCATTCCCGAACCCAGCCATTGCCCGGTGTCGCCCACTGCGGTCACCTGCAGGGGTGCGTCGACGGCCTCGGTCTCGGTCTCGGCGCCCGCCTCCACGACATCCACCACCGCGGCCGTTGCCTCTTCGGCGGGTGTGGTATCGACTGACTCGGCGGACACCGGATCGAAGGAAATCCAGCCGGCACTGGCGGCCAGCGGCGTGGGCGCAGTCACCGTCGCCGGCTCGATCGCCAGCGTCTCGATCTGCAGGCCGGGCGCCTCCAGCGGTTCGGCTTCCGGCGCCTGCGGCTCCGGCTCCGGCTCCGGCGCAACCAGGTCGGCATCGTGCTCGGCGGCAACCGGATCCCCGGCCGAGGCGGCGCTGGCCGCCGGTGCGATCACGATGGCGGCAGCGGCAGGCGCGAAGCCGGCGACGGCCGGTTCGGCCACTGCCACCGGCTCCGCCGGCAGCGCGGCCGGGGCATCGTCGGGCAGCGGCCAGTAGTGCAGGTTCTCCAGGCTGGTCCGTGCGATCTCCAGGATCTGCTCGCTGTTGGGCCGGCGGTCGCGCAGGGCTTCCAGGTAGTACTCCAGGCTGGCCATCGCATCGGCCAGCGTGTCGAGCTGGCGGCCGCTGGGCACGCGCCGACGCTGCAGCAATTCGGTGGCGATGTAGCGGCGCACGCCCTCCAGGTAATCGGCCGGTGGCAGCAGGTCCAGGATGCGCAGTGCGCCGGACACCTCCGACAACAGGCCGGGCACGTCGACCAGGCGCTCGTGGTCCCAGTTGGTCTCGATGAAGGCGACGAAGTGCTCGCGCGCGGCGCCGAAGTTGGTGATCGCCTCGTGCGCCAGCACTTCCATCGTGCGCCGCGCCTCGGCGGCGGTGGCCTCGTCGCCGGCATCCTCGCCCGGCGCGCCCAGGCGCGAAACCTGGTCGTCCAGCGAGGCGTCGACGTAGAGCAGCGCGCCGGCGATGTCCAGCAGGGCGCTCTCGCTGGCGGGCTGCTCGCCGCGGGCGATCGCATCGAGCGCATCGCGCTGCTGCAGTACCACCTCGCGGGCCACGCCCAGGCCAAGCATGCCCAGGGTATCGGCGACATTGGCCAGTTCGGCCGCCTGCGGCTGCAGGTCGGCGGCATTGCCACCGGTGCGCAGGTGCAGGTCGAGCACGTCCTTGACCCGCAGCAATTCCTCCTTGACCACGCCACCGACGGTGTTGAGCAGGTCCGAGTTGCGTCCGGACAGGCTGCCGCGGGCATGGTCGAGTTCGGCCTGGCTGGGCGTCAGGGCATCGAGCCCGAACGCCTGCCGCAGCGCGTCGAGCGCCGGATGCGTTTCGCTGGTCTGGGCGACCAGGTACAGCAGCTGGCGGGTCGGCTCCTGGCTGGCCACGCCATGGTCGGAGCTGGCGAACTGGTCGTCGGCATGCGCCTGGCGCACGGCACGGGCAACACCGGCGAAGGCGGCGCGCAGGGACGTGCTGGCGGCAAGCACCCCGTCGCGCAGGGCCGCGGCAGTGGACGACAGCACCCACAGCATGCGCCGGGTGGTGTCGTGACCGGCGTTCTCCAGCAGCGCGGCGGCCGCGGCGGCCAGCTCCACCGGATCCTCCGGCGCACCCTGGTCGGGCCAGGTCGCCAGCGCCAGGTCGAACCGCGCCTGGGCCGAGGCCTGGCGATCGTGGCGCTGGTTCCAGGGCAGCGGCGCGGCTTCGGGCACCAGCTCGGGCAGAGGCCGGCTCAGGTCCGGGGCGAACAGCACGCTTTCGTTGAGCCCGGCCGCGCCACGCGCGGCGCGCAGGTCGTTGAGCAGGGGCAGCAGCACGATCGGGATGTCGCGATGCCCGTTCTGCAGCCGCTCCAGGTAATCGGGCAGCAGCACGGTGCCGCGCATCAGGGTGGCACAGGCCTCGTCGCGGTCGGCGGCCGCACCCTGCTGCAGCACCTGGGCCAGCAGTTCCATTTCCTCGGCGACCATGGCCGGCGCATACAGTTCCACCATGCGCAGCGTGCCCTGCACCTGGTGCAGGTAGCCGGCACAAAAACGCATGCGACTGGTATCGGCCGGGTCTTCGGCAAAGGCCTCGATCTCGCTGCGCGCCTGGCGCAGGGTCTCGTCCAGCTCCGGCTTGACCCAGCCCAGAACCGCATGGCTCATCGCCTCACGCAATGCGCTCATCGGCAACCCCCGATCGCGCCGGCCCGCGTGCGCATGTTGCAAACCATCCTCATCGGCGCATTCCCCCTGTCTCCCGATCAGGCCGGCAACTTGAAGTCGGCCACCGAGCGGCGCAGGTCCGCCGCCAGCTGGGCCAGGTGTCCGATCGAGTCGGCGGTCTGCCCGGCGCCGCGCGAGGTTTGCCCGGAGATCTGCTGGACCACGCCCATCGTCTTGGTGATGTCGGCGGCGGCGCCGGCCTGCTGCTGGGCCGCCGAGGAGATGTTCTTGATGAGGTCGTTCAGTGCATTGGACACGCGTTCGATCTCGGTCAGCGCGGTGCCGGCGTCCTCGGCCAGGCGGGCGCCGGACACCACTTCGGCGGTGGTCTGCTCCATCGAATTGACCGCTTCGTTGGTGTCGGCCTGGATGGCCTGGACCAGGCCTTCGATCCGGCGGGTGGCGCCGGAGGTGCGTTCGGCCAGCCGCTGCACTTCGTCGGCCACCACCGCGAAGCCACGGCCGGTCTCGCCGGCCGCCGCGGCCTGCACGGCCGCGTTGAGCGCCAGGATGTTGGTCTGCTCGGAAATGTCGTTGATCAGTTCCACGATCGAGCCGATCTCCTGCGAGGACTCGCCCAGGCGCTTGATGCGCTTGGAGGTCTCCTGGATCTGGTCGCGGATCTGGTCCATGCCGTTGATCGTCTCGCGCACCACGCCGGCACCCTCGGCGGCGATGACCACCGAACGCTGCGCCACTTCGGCCGATTCGGTGGAGTTGCGCGACACCTGCTCGATGCTGGTGGCGATGTCGTTGATGCGCTCGGAGGCGGCGGCGATCTGTTCGGCCTGGTGGTTGGAGGCCTCGGCCAGCTGCAGCGCGGTGGCCTGGGTTTCCTGTGAGGACGCGGCCACCTGCACCGAGGTGTCGTTGATGGTGGCCACCAGGTGGCGCAGTTCGTCCACCGCGTAGTTGATGGCGTCGGCGATGGCGCCGGTCATGTCCTCGGTCACCGAGGCCTTCACCGTCAGGTCGCCTTCACCCAGCGAGCTGATCTCGTCCAGCAGCCGCATGATCGCCTGCTGGTTGCGGCTGTTGAACTCCACCTGGGCCTGGTAGCGCACTTCCTGCTCGCGGGCGCGGCTGCGCACCGAACTCCAGACGAAGAACACCAGCGACACCAGGGCCACCAGGCCCGAGACGATGCCGAGCCAGAAATTGGGGAACAGGCGGGTATCGCGCACCGAACCGAACGCGGAGAAGGCGTCGAACAGCTTCTTGCTTGCATCCAGCATCCGCTCCGAACCGCCGGTCAGGCTGGCCGCGGCGGCCTGCGCGGCGAACAGGTCGCCGGAGCTGGCCAGGATCGCCTCCACGTCCTTGCGCATTTCGTCCCACAGCTTCTGCGACTGCTGCAGTGCCTCCAGCGCGGCGGCATTGCGCACCGGGGCGATGCCCAGGTCCTCGTTGCCCTTGGTCAGGCCTTCGAGCACCTGGCCGAACACCACCGCATCGCGGGCCAGCGCATCGCCAGCGGCGGCCGCACCGGGGCCACCGGCGCGGATCTCGGTGACGCGCCGGGCCATGGTGCCGGCCACCACCACCTGCTGCAGGGCGTTGAACACCTGCGCCGCCGGTGCGCCGCCCAGGGTCATGGCGCGCACCACTTCATTGAGCTGGGCCTGCAACTGCGGCACCCGGCCGGTGAAACGGTCGGCAGTCCCGGCCAGAGCCAGCACCGCCTGCTCGGAATCGACGATCTGGCCGGCGCTCCCACCCAGCGGAGTCCACACCTTGGCCAGGTCGGCCAGCGCGCCCGACACGCCCGGCTCTTCGCCGTAACGGCTCTGCAAGCCACCCACCGTGCTCTCGATCTGCGCCTTGGTCCCCCGGAAGGCCTTGAACGCCTCGGCATTGCCGGCCACCGCGTCACGGCCCTGGTTGGCCAACTGCTGGGACAGCACCTGCAGGTCGGCCGCACCGGTGCCGGCACCGGCCAGGCGGCTGCCCTGCCAGGTGGCCACGCCGGTGTTGAGGCCGAACACCAGCACCGACAGTGCCAGCAGGACCAGCCAGAAGCCGGTGCTTACGCCACCCAGGCGGCTGGTCTTGGGGGAGTCGGGTGTCGTGCTCATGCGTGCGGGACCTCGGTGCGTTGCAGGGCCGGCGCCTCAGGCGGCGGCTTGGCGGAATTCGGGGGTACGGGCCAGGCGCGAGAGCGAGAACACGCCCCAGTCGGCTCCGTCACTGTGGAAGGCGCGTTCGACGAAGTGCGCGTAGCGACCCTGCGCCAGCGGCGCCGGGTCGACCGACTGCTCCTCGCCGAAGCTGCGCTGGCCGTACAGTTCATCGATGGTCAGGGCCACGTCGCCACCCTGCTGGCGCATGACCAGCACCCGCTGGCCCTCGTGCAGCACGGTGCGCTCGCCCTCCAGGAACAGCTTCAGGTCGACCACAGGGAACAGGTTGCCGCGCAGGTTGCCGATGCCCAGCAGCCACGGCTGCGCGCCCGGCAGCGGAGTCACCGGCGGCATCGGCAGGATCTCGACCACCTCGCCGAAGGAGGACACCAGGCGGTGGCCGCCGATGCGGTAGCCGACCCCGCGCCAGGTCTCCGGGCCCAGTTCCCGCGCCGGCAGGCGCACGGCGTGCCCCAGGCTGCGCTGCTCGTAGTCGGAAAGGATGTCGAACGGAGTGCGCATGTCAGGCCGCCACCAGTTTGTTGATGCGTTCCAGCAGGTCGTCCTCGCGCGGCGGCTTGACCACGTAGTCGACCGCGCCCTGACGCATGCCCCAGGCGCGATCGGTCTCCATCTGCTTGGTGCTCACGATCAGCACCGGGATCTTGCTCGTGGCTGCGTCACGGGTCAGCGCCCGGGTCGCCTGGAAGCCACTCATGCCAGGCAGGACCACGTCCATCAGCACCAGGTCCGGCAGCTGCTTGCGGGCGATTTCCAGTCCGTCCTCGGCGTTGCTGGCCGGGATGACCTGGTGGCCGCCACGCTCCAGCCACTGGGTGAAGACCGCGCGATCGGTCGGCGAGTCTTCGATCAACAGGATTCGAGCCATGTGCTTGCCTGCCCCCCGGTCAGGCATTGACGTAGGTACGGATGGCGCCGAGCAGCTCCTCGCGCGTGAACGGCTTGGTCAGGTACTGCTCGGAGCCGACGATGCGCCCGCGCGCCTTGTCGAACAGGCCATCCCTGGAGGACAGCATGATCACCGGCGTGGACTTGAACTTCTGGTTGCCCTTGATCAGCGCGCAGGTCTGGTAGCCATCCAGGCGCGGCATCATGATGTCCACGAAGATGATCTGCGGCTGCTGGTCGGCGATCTTGGCCAGCGCCTCGAAGCCATCGCTGGCGGTGACCACTTCGCAGCCTTCGCGCTTGAGCAGCGTTTCGGCCGTGCGGCGGATGGTCTTGGAGTCATCGATCACCATGACCCGCAAGCCGCCCAATGCCCCGGTCGGGGCCGTCTCGTCATTCATTGCTGCTTCCCCATGCGCGCGGCGCTTCTGCTGGCGCCGCTGCGAAGAACCCTATATCCCAGTCCGGCCGAAGGCTGTCAAGGCCGCAGCCTTCGCCGCGGCACCTGAACGGGGGCATCTGCGAACCCCGTCGCATTTCCCGCCCTCCCCGACCCGGCGGCGGCGGCGGCCGGATCGGCTACCATCCGATCTCCCCCCAAGCCACGCTACCTGCCCATGGCCGCACCGCTGGACGTCGTCGTGGTGATGGACCCGATCGGGTCGATCCGGATCGCCAAGGACACCACCTTCGCCATGCTGCTGGAGGCCCAGCGCCGCGGCCACCGCCTGCACTACGTGCGCCCGGGCGGGCTGTCGATCCGCGATGGCCGTGCCGTGGCTGCGGCTGCGCCGCTGGCGGTGCGCGAGGACCCGGCCGGCTGGTTCGAACTGGGCCGGTGGACGGAGCTGGAATTCGGCCCCGGCCAGGTCGTGCTGATGCGCAAGGATCCGCCGGTGGACGCGGAATTCATCTACGACACCCAGGTCCTGGACCTGGCCCGGCAGGCCGGGGCGCAGGTGGTCAACGACCCGCGCGGGCTGCGCGACTTCAACGAGAAACTGGCGGCGATGCTGTTCCCGCAGTGCTGCCCGCCGACCCTGATCAGCCGCGATGCCGCCGTGCTGAAGGCCTTCGTGACCGGACAGGGCAAAGCCGTGCTCAAGCCACTGGACGGCATGGGCGGGCGCTCGATCTTCCTCAGCCAGGCCGGCGATCCCAACCTCAACGTGATCCTGGAGACGCTGACCGACGGCGGGCGAACGCTGGCCCTGGCCCAGCGCTACCTGCCGCAGATCGTGGACGGCGACAAGCGCATCCTGCTGGTCGACGGCGAACCGGTGGACTACTGCCTGGCGCGGATCCCGCAGGGCGACGAGTTCCGCGGCAACCTGGCCGCCGGCGGCCGCGGCGAGGGCCGCCCGCTGACCGAGCGCGACCGCTGGATCGCCGCCCAGGTCGGCCCGCTGATGCGCCGCCGCGGCATGCGCTTCGTCGGCCTGGACGTGATCGGCGACTACCTGACCGAGGTCAACGTCACCTCCCCCACCTGCGTGCGCGAGCTGGACAAGCAGTTCGGGCTCAACATCGCCGGCCAGCTGTTCGACGCGATCGAGGCCGGCCCGGCCGCCGATCCCGGGCGGGCATGAGCGCCGAGGCCGCCGCCGCCCCGCCGCCGCCGGCCGCGATCGGGCCGCGCCAGCGGCTCAACGCCACCGCGGTGCTGTCGCTGCTGGTCCACGGCGTGCTGATCCTGGGCCTGGGCTTCGCGCTCAAGGGCGAGGCGCCGCTGGTGCCAACGCTGGACGTGATCTTCAGCCAGACCCGCACCGAACTCACCCCGGAGCAGGCCGATTTCCTGGCCCAGGCCAGCAACGTCGGCGGCGGCGAGCACGACAAGGCCCAGCGCCCACGCGAAACCCAGGCCGGGGCGATGCCGCTGGCCGAGCCGGGGGATGCCCCCGTGCCCGAGCAACAAAGCGCGGCGGTGGAAACGCCGCCACCGCAGGAACGGGTGGTCGCCAGCCGCCGCGGCGAAGACGCTGTGGCGCAGGCGCAGCCGCGCCAACCGCTGCCGGAACCGGAACTGCCGCCGGTGAGCGAGGCCCGCGCCGCGCGCGACGCGGAGATGGCGCGGCTGGCGGCCGAGGTGTACCTGCGCTCGGAGCTGTACGCCAAGCGGCCCACCCGCAAGTTCGTCTCCGCCAGCACCCGCGAGTACGCCTATGCGAACTACCTGCGGGCCTGGGTGGACCGCGCCGAGCGCATCGGCAACCTGAACTACCCGGACGAGGCGCGCCAGCGCCGGCTCGGTGGCCAGGTGGTGGTCAGCGTGGGCGTGCGTCGCGACGGCACGGTGGAGAGCACGCGCATCCTGCGCTCCAGCGGCACGCCGCTGCTGGACGAGGGTGTGCTGCGCATGGTCGCTCTGGCCGAACCGTTCCCGCCGCTGCCCGAGACCCGCGACGGTGTCGACATCCTGCACGTGACCCGCACCTGGGTGTTCGTGCCGGCGGGCGTGATGCGCACCGAGTAGGGCCGCTTCGCTTCAGGCGGGGGCCGTCGATGCAAGGGCAAAAACCTCGCTTCGGGTGGGGGCCGTCGATGCAAGGGCAAAAGCCTCGCTTCGGGCGGGGGCCGTCGCTACAAGGGGTTCGCGTTCGCCGCGTGGTTCCGCGTCCTGCTCCAACACGCGGGCGTGGTACATCCATGTACCACTCGAACGCGAACCCCTCGCATCGACGTCCTTCGCCAGGGCGGCTGACCTGCGCCACACGGGTCGCGAGCGGCTTTCCACGGGCACACGTCCGGTCACCCGGGCTCCTGAACGTCGCCACCACAGTGCGCGCTGTCTGGCTCAACGAAGCCCGGACACCCAGGTGGCGAAAGACGCGGTGGTGCGGGGATCGGGCGCAAGCAGGCCATGGATGGCCTGCGTTCGCCTGTTGGAGCCAGGGACGGCGGAATCAGGCGATGCGCCCGATCCCCGCACTGCCGCGGCTCCCCCTGAAGCCAGTGGACTCCGGCGCTTCTCGACCCGGCCGGATACCGCTCAATCGCCCTTCCACTGCCCCAGCGCGGCCAGGCCGTTGTCGCGGGCGCGCGCGTAGACGGTGTCCTGGGCCTTGTTCCAGTTGCCGGTGGTGTCCTTGGCCCACAACTTCAGCGCCGCCTGCTGCATGGCGCGGCCGTAGGAGAAGCTCAGCGGCCACGGATTGGGGCCCAGCCGGTTCATCGCATCCAGGTGCGCGGTGGCGCGCTCGTCGTCCTGGCCGCCGGACAGGAACACGATGCCCGGCAGGATCGCCGGCACCGTGCTCTTCAGGCACATCAGGGTGGACTCGGCCACTTCGACCACGTCGGCCTGTTCCTCGCAGTCCTTGCCCGACACCACCATCGAGGCCTTGAGGATGGTGCCTTCCAGCAGCACGTTCTGCTCGTACAGCGCGCCGAACAGCGAGCGCAGCACCGCCTCGGTGACCTCGTAGCAGGTCTCGATGTCATGGTCGCCGTCCATCAGCACCTCCGGCTCGACCATCGGCACCAGGCCCTGCTCCTGGCACAGCGCCGCGTAGCGGGCCAGGGCGTGCGCATTGACCTCGATGCAGGTGCCGGTGGGGACGTCCTCGCCGATGTTGATCACCGCCCGCCACTTGGCGAAGCGTGCGCCCAGGCGGTAGTACTCCTCCAGGCGGCCACGCAGGCCGTCCAGGCCTTCGGTCACCAGCTCGCCGGGGAAGCCGGCCAGCGCCGCGGTGCCCTTGTCGACCTTGATGCCCGGGATCATGCCGTGCTCGCTCATGTACCTGGCGAACGGCACGCCGTCCTTGGTGGACTGGCGCAGGGTCTCGTCGAACAGGATCGCCCCGGAGATGTGCTCGGACAGCTTCGGGGTGGTCAGCAGCAGCTCGCGGTAGGCGCGGCGGTTCTCTTCGGTGTTCTCGATACCCACCGCGGCGAAGCGCTTGCCGCAGGTCGCGGTGGATTCGTCGATGGCGATGATGCCCTTGCCCGCGGCGACCATGGCCTGGGCGGTTTCGGCAAGCTGTTCGATGCTCATGATGAGGGGGTCCTGGGCGGGCTCGGGGGAATCGCCCATTATAGCCGCCACCCCGCCCGGCCCCGCCGCGACCGGGCCCGGTCGCGCCAGCGGGGCCCGTCCGGCCCGCCCCCCGTCCCTTCAGAGCTCGCCCAGGCCGCTGGCACCACCGCCGGGGCCGACCTCGAGCAGGCGCAGGGTGTTGGTGGCCCCGTGGGTTTCCATGTGTTCGCCACTGGTGAACACCACCCGGTCGCCGGTTTCCAGCAAGCCGGCCTCCACCAGCAGGCGGATGCTGCCGCGGGCGGCCTCGCGCGGGGTCAGGCCGCGGCTGTCGAAGTTGATCGGGAACACATCGCGCATCAGGGCCATGCGCCGGCGCGCGCCGTCGTGGCGGGCGATCGCATAGATCGGCGCCTGCGCACGGTGGCGCGAGAGGTAGCGCGCGGTGCCACCGGATTCGGTCATGGCCACGATCGCGCGCACGCCAATGTGCTCGGACAGGAACATGGTGGCCATGGCGATGGCCTGGTCGGCGCGCTCCAGGTTGCGCTGGGCCTTGCTGAAATCGGTTTCGGTCTGGAACTGGCGCTCGGCGCCCAGGCAGATCCGCGCCATCGCCTCCACCGCCTTGACCGGCCAGGCGCCGGCGGCGGTCTCGGCCGAGAGCATCACCGCGTCGGTGCCGTCGATCACCGAATTGGCCACGTCCAGCACCTCGGCGCGGGTGGGCAGCGGGCTTTCCACCATCGACTGCAGCATCTGGGTGGCGGTGATCACCACTTTGTTCTGCGCCAGCGACTCGCGGATGATCTTCTTCTGCAGGCCCGGCAGCTCGGCATCGCCGATCTCCACGCCCAGGTCGCCGCGGGCCACCATCACCACGTCGGAGGCCTCGACGATCTCCACCAGGTTCTCGATCGCCTCGGTGCGCTCGATCTTGGACACCAGCGCCGCGTCGCTGCCGTGGGCACGGGCGATGGCGCGGGCGTCGTTCATGTCCTGGGCATTGCGGCAGAAGGACACGGCGATGAAGTCCACGCCGATTTTCGCCGCGATTCCGATCAGTTCCTTGTCGCGCTCGGTCAGCGCACCCAGCGACAGGCCGCCGCCCTGCTTGTTCAGGCCCTTGCGGTCGGACAGCACGCCGTCGTTGAGCACGCTGCACACGATCCGCTCACCCTGCACTTCCACCACCTGCAGCTGCATCAG
Organism: Pseudoxanthomonas sp.; assembly: GCA_018060215.1. GTDB lineage: Bacteria > Pseudomonadota > Gammaproteobacteria > Xanthomonadales > Xanthomonadaceae > Pseudoxanthomonas. The sequence continues at coordinate 21,213 of JAGOWL010000009.1, read as the reverse complement.
GCCGTCGTCCAGCAGCAGCACGTCGCCGGCGGCCACGTCGTCGGGCAGGCCCAGGTAGCTGACCCCGATCTGGCGGGCGTCGCCCGGCGGCGCGTCGGTGGAGGCCACCAGGTCGAAACGGTCGCCGGCCTTGAGCGACACCTTGCCCTCGGCGAAGCGTTCGATGCGGATCTTCGGCCCGGGCAGGTCGGCGAGGATGCCGATCTCGGTGCCCGCCCGCTGTGCGGCCGCGCGCACTTCGGCCGCGCGCCGGGCCTGGCCGGACGGATCGCCATGGGAGAAGTTCAACCGCACCACGTTCACCCCGGCCTTGAACAGCGCCTCCAGCACGCCCGGCGGATCGGTGGCCGGACCCAGGGTGGCGAGGATCTTGGTGCGGCGAAGGCGGTCGCTCATGGGCATTTTCAGGGGATTGGCGAAAGGACTCCGGACGCTAGCACAGCCTGCAACAGGCGTGCTTTTGTCCCGCGCAATGTCCGCGGGCCATGGGGCGGGTCATGTCCACGCCGGACACGACACCCCGGTGCCAGCCAGGCCGCAGTAGCCATTCGGGTTCCTGGCCAGATATTGCTGGTGGTAGTCCTCGGCGTAGTGGAATTCCGGCGCCGGGTACTTGATTTCCGTGGTGACCGGCGGGTAGCCGGCCGTGCGCAGCTGCGCATCGTAGGCATCTCGGCTGGCCAGCGCGGCCTGGTATTGCTCCGGGGTGTGGCAGTGCAGCACCGAGCGGTACTGGCTGCCGATGTCGTTGCCCTGGCGCAGGCCCTGGGTCGGGTCGTGGCTCTCCCAGAACACCTTGAGCAAGGCGCCAAAGTCCAGCTGGGCCGGGTCGTAGACCACCCGCACCACCTCGGCATGGCCGGTGCGACCGGAACACACCTGTTCGTAGCCCGGATCGGGCGTCTTGCCACCGGCATAGCCGACCGCGGTGGTGTGGACGCCGGGAAGCTGCCAGAACCTGCGCTCGGCGCCCCAGAAGCAGCCCATGCCGACGTCGACGATCTGCAGGCCGGTGAACGGGCCGTGCAATGTCCGGCCAAGGACAAGGTGGACGGGAGGGGAAGCTGGATTCACGGTCACTCCGGGTGCGTCAGGCCGGCAACAGGCCGGATCCGTCATCGGCCACAGGGGCCGGGTTGCCCTGGGCCAGCCCCTCTATGGCCAGGCCGGCCGCGTGCAGGGCCGCTTCGGCATCGGCCAGGCAGGGATCGGGCACGCACACCCGCAACACCCCGAACAGTGGCAGCTCGCCGCCGGCACCGAGCAGGTTCTCGCCGAACACGAAGGCCGGGATCCCGGCATCCTCCAGCGCATGCCGGGCCAGATGGGCATCGAACAGGTTGTTGGCGCGGTAGGCGACCTGCATGGGCAAGCTCCGGTGGCAGCCGCTCCGGTTCGGATAATCCGGGCTGGAACTGGAGCATACGCCGCGACCCGGCGGCGAGGCGAACCGGGCGGCGCGACGCGGCGGCGGCAGCCGCGCGCCGGCAGCTCGGCTAGACTTGCGGTTTGCCCTGCAACCGCCCCCGCCCCATGTCCGTGCCCTCCGAGCTGCCGCCCCCGCCTGACGCCACCCCGGCCAGGAAGGACTTCATCCGCCAGATCGTCCGCGAGGACCTGGCCAGCGGCAAGCACGCCGCCATCCGCACCCGCTTTCCGCCCGAGCCCAACGGTTACCTGCACATCGGCCACGCCAAGGCGATCTGCCTGGACTTCGGCATCGCCGCCGAGTTCGACGGCCGCTGCAACCTGCGCTTCGATGACACCAATCCGGCCAAGGAGGATCCGGAGTTCGTGCGCGCCATCCAGGACGACGTGCGCTGGCTGGGCTTCGACTGGGCCAGCCTGCGCCATGCCTCGGACTATTTCGGCGTCTACTACCTGGCTGCGCTGAAACTCATCCGCGACGGCAAAGCCTTCGTCTGCGACCTGTCGGCCGAGGACGTGCGCGCCTACCGCGGCAGCCTGACCGAACCGGGCCGCAACTCGCCGTACCGCGACCGCAGCATCGAGGAGAACCTGGACCTGTTCGCGCGCATGCGCGCCGGAGAGTTCGCCGACGGCGCCCGCACCCTGCGCGCGAAGATCGACATGGCCAGCGGCAACATCAACCTGCGCGACCCGGCGCTGTACCGGATCAAGCACGTCGAGCACCAGAACACCGGCAACCAGTGGCCGATCTATCCGATGTACGACTTCGCCCACGCCCTGGGCGACGCGATCGAGGGCATCACCCACTCGCTGTGCACGTTGGAGTTCGAGGACCACCGCCCGCTGTACGACTGGTGCGTGGACCACGTCGACCTGGCCGGCAACCCCGACCTGCTCGCCCCGCTGGACCAGCACGGCCTGCCGAAGGAAGCGGCCAAGCCGCGCCAGATCGAGTTCTCGCGCCTGAACATCAACTACACGGTGATGAGCAAGCGCAAACTGACCCAGCTGGTGGCCGAGCACCTGGTCGAGGGCTGGGACGACCCGCGCATGTACACCCTGCAGGGCCTGCGCCGGCGCGGCTACACCCCGGCCGCGCTTCGCCTGCTGGTGGACCGGGTCGGCATCAGCAAGCAGAACTCGGTGATCGATTTCTCGGTACTGGAAGGCTGCCTGCGCGAGGACCTGGACGCCACCGCACCGCGGCGGATGGCGGTGATCGATCCGCTGAAGCTGGTGCTGGCCAACCTGCCCGAAGGCCATGAAGAGTCGCTGACCTTCCCCAACCACCCCAAGGATGAAGCACAGGGCGAGCGCCAGGTGCCGTTCTCGCGGCAGCTGTGGATCGAACGCGAGGACTTCGCCGAAGTGCCACCCAAGGGCTGGAAGCGGCTGGTGCCCGGCGGCGAAGTGCGGCTGCGCGGCGCCGGCATCGTGCGCGTCGACGAGGTGGTCAAGGATGACGCCGGCCATGTGGTGGAACTGCGTGGCTGGCTGGATCCGGAGTCGCGCCCGGGCATGGAAGGCGCCAACCGCAAGGTCAAGGGCACCATCCACTGGGTCAGCGCGCAGCACGCGGTGGCCGCCGAGATCCGCCTGTACGACCGCCTGTTCTCGGTGGAGAAGCCCGACGACGAGGCCGATGGCAGGACCTATCGCGATCATCTCAACCCGGATTCGAAGAAGACCGTGGCCGGCTGGATCGAACCGGCCGCCGCGCAGGCCGCGCCGGAGCAGTCGTTCCAGTTCGAGCGCAGCGGCTACTTCGTCGCCGACCGCCGCGACCACACCGCGGACAAGCCGGTGTTCAACCGCAGCGTGACCCTGCGCGACACCTGGGCGGCGGGCTGAGCGCGACGGTCATGCTCTACGCCCAGGTCCACCTCACCCTGCCACCCTGGGTCCATGACGTGCTCGCCCCCGGCGATGTGTTCGCCAGCGACCAGGACAAGGTCGCCCTGGCGATCGAACTGTCGCGGCGCAATGTCGAGGCGCGCAGCGGCGGGCCGTTCGGCGCGGCGGTGTTCGCGCCGGACCACCGGGTGATCGCCATTGGCGTGAACCGGGTGCTGCCGCACACCACCTCGCTGGCGCATGCCGAGAACATGGCCTACATGCTCGCCCAGCAGCGCCTGCAGACCCCACGCCTGAACGCGGTGATGGCGCCGGTGACCCTGGCGACCTCCTCGCAGCCGTGCTGCCAGTGCTACGGCGCCACCATCTGGGCCGGCATCGACCGGCTGCTGATCGGTGCGCGCGCCGAGGACGTGATGGAACTGACCGAATTCGACGAGGGCCCGCTGCCGGCCGACTGGATCGGCGAGCTGGAGCGCCGCGGCATCGCCGTGACCCGCGACGTGCTGCGGCAGGACGCACGCGCGGTGCTGCGCGCCTACGGTGAAAGCGGCGGCGAGCGCTACTGAACAATGAACCTGCACGGTCTGCTGTGCTATTGCCGCCAGGGCTTCGAACCGGAGCTGGCCGCCGAACTGGGCGAGCGCGCCGCCGCCGCTGGCATTGCCGGTTATGCGCGCGCCAACCGCGACGACGGTCATGTGCTGTTCGTCACCGGCGACCAGGCCGACGCGCAGGCGCTGATGCGCGCATTGCCGTTCAGCGGCCTGGTGTTCGCCCGGCAGAAGCTGCGCCTGTTCGCCGAACTGCGCGGAATGGATCCGGGCGACCGGCTCACGCCCTTGCTGGCGACCCTGCCCGACGGCCTGCGCGTCGGTGACCTGTGGGTCGAGCATCCGGATACGGATGCCGGCAAGCCGCTGTCGGCGCTGGCGCGCAGCTTCGGCAACGCGCTGCGGCCAGCGCTGCGCAAGGCCGGATTGCTGAGCGCCAAGGACGATCCGCGCCTGCCGCGCCTGCACGTGTGTTTCCTGGCCGGCGACCACGCGCTGCTGGCGCTGGCCGATCCGCGCGACAGCGCGCCGTGGCCGCAGGGCATCCCGCGCCTGAAACTGCTGCCCGATGCGCCCTCGCGCTCGGCGCTCAAGCTCGAAGAAGCCTTGCTGGTCCTGCTCGATGCGGACGAGCGCGAGCACCTGCTGCGCGCCGGCATGACCGCCGCCGACCTGGGCGCCGCACCCGGCGGCTGGACCTGGGTGCTCACCCGCCACCACCTGCGGGTGACCTCGGTCGACAACGGCCCGTTGCGCCAACATGTACTCGACACCGGCCTGGTCGAGCACCTGCGCGCCGATGGCTTCCACTGGCATCCGGCGCGGCCGCTGGACTGGATGGTGTGCGACATGGTCGAGCAGCCGATCAAGGTCGCCGCGCGCATGGCGCAATGGTTCGACCAGGGCTGGTGCCGGCACGCGGTGTTCAACCTCAAGCTGCCGATGAAAAAGCGCTGGCAGGAAACCCGGCTGTGCCTGGACCTGTTCGCCGCCCAGGCCGGCAAGCCGCTGCAGATCCGCGCCCGCCAGCTCTACCACGACCGCGAAGAAATCACCGTATTCGCCACCACCAGAACCTGAGCGGCGCAGCCACCCCGCGCGCATCATCTGGCTGCGAGCCACGCATGGATGCAGGAGCCGGGACTTCCGGCCCACGCCCTCGCGCCGGATGGTTCAAGCGCGCTTCACCTGCGTGCACCTACCTTCGAACGCATGTCTTCTGCCGTATCCGCCATGAACCGCTGCGCCGCGCTCGTCCTGGCCCCGATACTGGCCCTGGCCATCGTCGATGCGTCGGTGCATGCCCATCCGCAGGCCCATCCCCAGGCCCATGCGCCCGCCACCACCCGGCCACTGCCGTCGCCGGTGGCCACCCCTTCGGACCAGCCGCTGCAACGGCAGACCGGCATGGCGGTGATCGAACGCGAAGGTGGCCAGCGCATCATCGTGCGTTCACTGGCACCGGACAGCCTGGTCGGGGGCGATCGGCTGGATTTCGCGGTGCTCGACGCCAATGCCGACGGCCGCGTCGATCGCGGCGAGGCGCGCGCCGACCGCCACCTGTGGGCCGAATTCGGCCAACTCGACGGCAACGGCGACGGCGGACTGGACCGCGCCGAGCTGGCCGACTGGATCCACTGATTCCAGATCAATCGCCGCATCGACCCTGCGCCGCGCTTGCCGCCAATACCGGTAGATCCGCCACATTGGCTGCCGCCAGCAACGGCCCGTACCGACCTCAGACCCCGGCCGCGTGCCGCCACAGCGCCCGGGTCAACGGCGGCAGTTTCCCGGCCAGCCCCAGCAGCGGGCCACGCGCCAGCGCCGCCAGCGGGTCGGCGTTGGAGAACAGGCGGTTGATGCCTTCGA
>JAGOWL010000009.1:0-15405 GCA_018060215.1 Pseudoxanthomonas sp. | reverse complement strand
ACCCCGGCCGCGTGCCGCCACAGCGCCCGGGTCAACGGCGGCAGTTTCCCGGCCAGCCCCAGCAGCGGGCCACGCGCCAGCGCCGCCAGCGGGTCGGCGTTGGAGAACAGGCGGTTGATGCCTTCGAAGGCGTAGGCCGACACCGTGTTGTCGCTGCGCCGGCGGCGCGCCCAGCGTTGCAGGCGGTGCGCACTGGCCCAGTCGACCCGGCGCGCCTGCGCCGATTCGACCTCCGCGCGCAGCGCGGCCACATCGCGCAGGCCCAGGTTCACGCCCTGCCCGGCCAGTGGATGCACCACGTGCGCCGCATCGCCCAGCACCAGCACCCGGCCGGCGACCTGCTGCCGCACCAGTTGCCGCCGCAGCGGGAAGGCGGCCCGTTCCGACACCGGCTGCGCGCGACCCAGGCGCGCGGCCGAGGCATCGGTCAGTTCGAGCGCGAAGGCGGCATCATCCAGCGCCAGCACACGCTGCGCCTCGGCCTCCGGCAGGGTCCACACGATCGAACTGCGGCCCTGCGTGAACGGCAACAGCGCCAGCGGCCCGGTCGGCAGGAAGCGCTGCCAGGCCGTTTCCTGGTGCGGATCGGCGGTCTCGATGAAGGCGACCACCCCGCGCTGGCCGTAGTCATGGGCATCCACGTCCAGCCCGGCCAGCCGGCGCAGTTCCGAAGCGCCGCCATCGGCAGCCACCGCCACCCGCGCCTCCAGTCGCGTGCCGTCGTCCAGCTGCAGGCGCACGCCGGCCTCGTCCTGCTCCATTCCCTGCACCCGTGCCGGGCAATGCACCTGTACCCCGGCAGCCACCAGGGCCGCCCACAGCCGGTCCACCAGCAGGCCGTTCTCGACGATCCAGCCCAGTTCATCGCGGGCCAGCGTGGCCGCATCGAAGGCCAGTTCATCGCCGCCGCCGGCATCCCATACCCGCATCTTCCGATAGGGCTGGGCACGGGCGCGCACCACCTGCGGCCACACGCCCAGCGCGTCCAGCAGGGCGGCATTGTCCGGCGCCAGCGCGTACACGCGCAGGTCCGGCTGTTCGGCCAGCCAGCGCGGTACCGGCCGCGCCTCGACCAGGGCCACGTCCAGTCCGGCGCGGGCCAGGGCCAGCGCGCAGGCCGCGCCGACCACGCCACCGCCGGCCACCGCCACGTCCAGCCGCGCGCGGCTTTTCATGCGGCCGGTCATCGGCACAGCTCCGGCACGTCGCCACGAAAGCCCATCGCCCCGCCCACCAGCCGGGCCTGCAGCCAGCCGCCGCGGTCGGCGGCCAGCAGGCCCAGGCTGCGCAGCGGGCGCAGCAGCGGCGAAGGGTTGGCGGTCATCCGCGCCAGCCCGTCGGAGAAGGCCAGGGTCTGTTCGCGGTCCTCGCGCCGACGCCGCGCATGGTGTTCGAGCAGGGCTGCATCGCCCGGATCGGCGGCATGCGCGCGCAGCAGTTCGGCCAGGGTCAGGGCATCGCGCAGGCCCAGGTTGAAACCCTGGGCGCCGATCGGGTGGATGGTCTGGGCGGCATTGCCCAGCAGCACCGCGCGCGGCGCGACCAGGGCCTGTGCCAGCACCGAGGCGATCGGATAGGCGCTGCGCTCGCCGGCGCCCAGGAAACGCCCGACCCGCCAGCCGAACACGCGCTGGATCCGTGCCAGCCAGCCGGCCTCGTCCAGCGCAGCCACGGCCGGGGCCTGGTCAGTGGCGACACCGTGGACCACGCCCCAGGCACGGTCGCCACGCGGCAGCAGCGCGGTCGGGCCGTGCCCGGTGAAGCGTTCGAACGCAGTGCCATCGGGGACACGCTCGGCGCGCATGCGCGCCACGAACAGGGTCTGGCCGTAATCGTGGCCACTGCTGGCGATCCCCAGCGCATCGCGCAGGGCACTGCGGGTGCCATCAGCGGCAGCGACCAGCCGCGCGCGCAACTGCAGTTCGCCTTCTGGCGTGGCCAGGCGCAGGCCGCGCGCGGCGCCGGTACCGTCGTCGTCCAGCGCAACGAAACGTGCGGGGCGGTAGCGGGTCAGGCGCGGCAGTTGCGCCAGGCGCGCTTCCAGCGCCGCGCCGAAATCGCGGGCGACCACGACCTGGCCGAAGGCCTCGCGGCCGTAGTCGCTGGCCTGCAGGTGCACGCGGCCGAAGTCGCCGGCGCGGCTGACATGGATGCGCCGGATCGGCCCGCCCGGTGCCTGCAGTTCGGCCATCACGCCCAGGGCCTGGAGTGCATTGACCGAGGCGGCGGCCAGGCTCAGGTTGCGCTGGTCGAACACCGCCGGCAGCTCACCGCCCGGGGTCGCCTCCACCAGGGCCACATCCAGCGGCAGGCCGTCCAGGGCGATGGCCAGGCTGGCGCCGACCAGGCCGCCACCGACAATGACCACATCGTGGGTTCGGATCATCCGCTCATGATACCCGCGCGGATTGCCGGGCCGGGCTTGGGCTAGAATCGGGGTTTGCCCGCTGCCGGCCGACCCCCATGACCGCCACCTCCTCCCGCCTGCTGACCCTGACCGTCCTGGCCGTGCTGATGGCCGCCTCGCGCGGACATGCGTTCGACCACTTCTCGCCGCCGGACGCCAGCTGGGCGGTGTTCTTCATCGCCGGCTTCCACCTGCGCGGCTGGGGCCGCTGGGCCTTCCCGCTGCTGATGGCCCTGGCCGTGGCGGTGGACTGGTGGGTGATCCGCGGCCAGGGCATCGATTTCTGGAGCCACTACTGCGTCTCGCCGGGCTACTGGTTCCTGCTGCCGGCCTACGGCGCGATGTGGCTGGGTGGCGCCTGGCTGCGCCGCCACTACCGCGGCGCCGGCTGGGAAGCCCTGGGCCGCCTGGCCGGCGCCTTCCTGGTCTCCGTGGTGGCCTGCCACCTGTTTGCCCAGGGCGGCTTCTACTGGCTCAGCGATTCGGTCGCCGAGCCGAGCCTGGCCGGCTGGTGGAAGAACTACAGCGACTGGCTGCCGCCCTACCTGGTGACCGCCGCGGTCTACGTGGCCATCGCCGCCGCGCTGCAGCTGGTCGCCGAGCGGATCGCGCCGATGGTGCCGGAACAGGACCGGCCGGGCGAAAAGGGGCTTTGAGCTCCTGCTTCGTCGGCCACAACCATGGGCAACCGGCTCTCGAAGATCTACACCCGCACCGGCGACGACGGCAGCACCGGCCTGGGTGACGGCAGCCGCACCGGCAAGGACTCGCTGCGCGTGAATGCCTACGGCACGGTGGACGAGGCCAACTCGGCCATCGGCGTGGTGCTGGCCGCGCCGGGGGTGCCCGAACCGGTCCGGGCACTGCTCACCGCCGTCCAGCACCAGCTGTTCGACCTCGGCGGCGAACTGTGCATCCCCGGCCATGCCGCCATCTCCGGCGAGGACATCGACGCGCTGGAACGCCACCTGGACCACTGGAACGCCGACCTGCCGCCGCTGAAGGAGTTCATCCTCCCGGCCGGGGGCGAGGCCGCCGCACGCTGCCACCTGGCCCGCACCATCGTGCGCCGGGCCGAGCGCGAGACGGTGTCGCTGGCACGGGTCGAGGCCGTGCGTGGCGAGGCGGTGCGCTACCTCAACCGGCTCTCGGACCTGCTGTTCGTGCTGGCCCGGGTGCTGGCCCGGGCCGATGGCCAGGGCGAGGTGGTCTGGCAGCACGAGCGCCGCAAGCCGGGCTGAGCCCGCCGCTGCCGGTTCGCCCAAAAGCCGATGGCGCCCGCCCATGCTGCCGGGTTAGCTTGACGCCATGCTCGCCTACAGCCACCCCGCCTGCCTCCAGCACGACACCGGCCCGGACCATCCCGAGCAGCCGGCGCGGCTGCAGGTGGTGCTGGACGCCCTCAGGCAGGCCTGGCCGGACCAGGCCTGGCTTGAGGCGCCCGCGGCCCGGCGCGGCGACCTGCTGCGGGTGCATGCCCCCTCGCTGGTGGACGAGGTGCTGGCCCCGGTCAGCGAAGGCCTGCACCGGCTGGACCCGGACACGGTGGTCTGCCCGGCGTCGGGCCAGGCCGCACTGCACGCGGCCGGCGCCGGCGTGGCCGCGGTCGATGCGGTGATGGCCGGGCAGGACCTGACCGCGTTCTGCGCGGTGCGTCCGCCCGGCCACCACGCCACCGCCGACGCGGCGATGGGCTTCTGCCTGTTCAACAACATCGCCGTGGCCGCCGCCCACGCCCGCGACCAGCACGGCCTGGAGCGGATCGCGATCATCGATTTCGACGTGCACCACGGCAATGGCACCCAGGCCATCTTCCACCTCGACCCGGCGGTGGCCTATTTCAGCAGCCACCAGTCCGGCCTGTTCCCGCACACCGGCAGCGCGCACGAACGCGGGGTCGGCAACCTGCACAACGTGCTGCTGCCCCCGGGCAGCGGCGGCTTCCGTTTCCGCAACACCTGGCTGGACACCCTGCTGCCGGCGCTGGACGACTTCGGCCCGCAGCTGGTGCTGGTGTCGGCCGGGTTCGACGCCCACCTGTCCGACCCGTTGGCCGACCTGATGCTGGAAGCCGAGGACTTTGCCTGGATCACCGGCGAACTGCGCACCCTCGCCACCCGCCACGCCGGCGGCCGGCTGGTGTCCATGCTCGAGGGCGGCTACAACCTGGAAGCCCTGGCCGAATGCGCGGTGGCCCACGTTGGCGCGCTGCGGGACTGAAGCCACCGTGGCCCCGCCCTCGCGGACGCCCACCGCGCCGATGAACCGCGCCGATGAACCGGACCTGCCCGGCAGCGGCACCTTCATTGCCCGCATGCCCCCTGTTCCGGCAAGCTACCGGAGATTTTTGGCCGGACGCCTTTCCCCCGTGCGAGTTTCCCTGCGCCTGCTGCCGCTGTCCCTGAGCATCGCCGCCTGCCTGCCAGGCGTGGCGATGGCCGATGACGACAAGCCCCTGAACTGGGCACTGTGCCCGGCCGGCGACGTGATTGCGCCGTTCGAGGGCGCTCCACCCGCGGCCCGGCCCGGCGATCCGGCCCGCGACGACCAGCCCACCGTGATCGAGGGCGACTCCCAGAGCGGCACCCGGACCATGCCCTTGATCCACGGCAACGTCGCCCTGATCCGTGGCGACCAGTTCCTGGGCGCCGACCGGCTGGAGATGGATTCGGAAGCGGGCACCTACGAGGCCGAAGGCAACATCCGCTACCAGGACTCGGGCATCCGCATCATCGCCGACCGTGCCGAGGGCAACCAGGGCACCGACACCCACACCATCAGCAACATCCGTTACCAGCTGGTGGACCGGCGCGGCAACGGCGGCGCCGACTCGATCCAGCTGACCGGCCCGCTCGGGCGCATGAACCACTCCACCTACAGTTCCTGCGCCCCGGACCAGCGCATGTGGGAACTGCGCGCGCAGCAGATCGACGTGGACAGCGACGAGGGCTTCGGCGTGGCCCGCAACGCGGTGCTGCGGATGGGCAATATCCCGTTCCTGTACGTGCCCTGGTTCAAGTTCCCGATCGACGACCGTCGCCAGACCGGCCTGCTGTACCCGTCGGTGAGCATGTCCGGGCGCAATGGCTTCGACTACAAGCAGTCGATCTACCTGAACCTGGCGCCCAACTACGACCTGACCCTGACCCCACGGGTGATGACCGATCGCGGGATCATGCTCGACAGCGAATTCCGCTACCTGTACCCACGCGGGCGCGGCACCATCCAGGCCGCATGGATGCCCAGCGACAGCCTGCGCGACCGCGACCGCGGCCGCTTCGCCTTCAGTGGCTACCACGACATCGACAGCCACTGGCAGGCGCGCGCCAGCGTCGGCTGGGTCAGCGACACCCGCTACGTCGAGGACTTCGCCAACCGGCTGGCCGGCATCTCGGCCTCCTACCTGCAAAGCAACGCCGGGGTCTACGGCGTGGGCCAGCACTGGACCGCCGGGGTCATGGCCGAGCACTACCAGCTCACCGACTACACCCTGACCAACGACAACCTGCCCTACAGCCGGCTGCCGCGCGCCTATCTCAACTGGGAACAGCCGCTGGGCCACTGGCTGGACGCGGGCGTGTGGGCCGAGGCGGTGCGCTTCGAGCATCGTGAACGCGCCGGCGGCACCCGGCTGGACGTCAAGCCCTACCTCACCGCGCGCCTGGCCGGGCCGGCCTGGTACATCACCCCGACCCTGGCCTGGCGCCACACCGCCTACCAGCTCGACCACCAACTGGCCCAGCAACTCGGGGGCGGCAACTCGCCCAGCCGCAGCCTGCCGATCACCACCCTGGACGCGGGGGTGTATTTCGACCGCGACACCACCATCGACGGACAGGCCTACCTGCACACCCTGGAGCCGCGGCTGTTCTACCTCAACGCTCCCTACCGCGAGCAGGACGGGCTGCCGCTGTTCGACACCCGGCCGTTCACCTTCAGCTGGGGCCAGCTGTTCCGCGACAACCGCTACTCCGGCGCCGACCGCCAGACCGACGCCAACCAGATGACCGTGGCCCTGACCACCCGGCTGATCCGCCAGGCCGACGGCCGCGAGAAGCTCTCGGCCAGCCTGGGCCAGATCCGCTACTTCGAGGACTCCCAGGTGGTGGCGCCAGGCGAGACCCCGGTGGCGGAGGGCAAATCGGCCTGGGTGGCCGACGCCAACTACATGATCAATGACCGCTGGAACCTGGGCGCCTCCTACCAGTGGGACCCCAAGTTCCGGCGCGAGGACCTGATCAGCGTGCGTGCCCGCTACCTGTGGCCGGGCGACGGCGTGGTCAACCTGGGCTACCGCTACCGCCGCAACCTGCTTGAACAGGCCGACCTGTCCTTCCTGTACCCGATCAACCCCACCTGGAGCGTGGTCGGCCGCTACTACCACTCGATCGACGACGACAAGCTGCTGGAAGCCATCGGCGGCGTGCAGTGGGACAGCTGCTGCCTGGCGGTGCGCGTGCTGGCCCGCCGCCACGTGCGCAACCGCGAGGGCGAGATGGACAACGGCATCCAGGCCGAATTCGTGCTCAAGGGCCTGGGCTCGGCCGGCCAGGACACGGAGCGTACCCTGCGCCGTGCTATCCTCGGCTACCATCGTGACGACCTCTACCTGGTCCCGCCCGGCGACGCCGCGGCCGATCCGGACGACTACGATCCGAACCTCATCCCGTGAGTCCATGAGCCTGCGCATCCCCGCCCCCCTGACCGCAATCGTGCTGGCGGCCGCCGCCGCGTGCCTGCTCCCGTCCACCGCATCGGCCCAGGCCACCCAGCCGATCGAGCGCATCGCCGCCATCGTCGACGAGGACGTGGTCCTGCAGAGCGAGCTGGACCTGGCCATGCGCAACATCCAGGCCCAGTACGCCGGCAACGAAGCCCAGTTGCCGCCCCGTGCGGTGCTGGAACGGCAGGTGCTCGAGCGCCTGGTCCTGACCCGGCTGCAGGTCGAGCGCGCGCGCAGCCAGGGCATCCGCCCCAGCGACCAGGAAATCAACCAGGCCGTGTCCGCCATCGCCCAGCAGAACGGCCTGAGCGTGGACGGCCTGCGCCAGCGCCTGGCCAGCGACGGCATGTCCTTCGACGATTTCCGCCGCTCGCTGGGCGACGAGATCACCCTGCAACGGCTGCGCCAGAACTTCGCACAGAGCCGGATCAACGTCAGCGAGGCCGAGGTCGACGCCGCCCTGTCGCAGCAGGCCAACAGCACCCAGTACCACCTGGCGCACATCCTGGTCGGCCTGCCCGAAGGCGCCACCGCCGAGCAGATCGCCACCGGCCAGTCCAAGATCGACGGCATCAAGAGCGTGATCGAGCGCGGCGAACTGAACTTCTCCGCCGCCGCGGTCCGCTATTCCGACAGCCCCAATGCGCTGGAAGGCGGCGACCTGGGCTGGCGCAGCCTGGACGAGATCCCCAGCGCATTCGCCCAGACCATCACCGCCCTGTCGCCCGGCCAGATGCTGGGCCCGATCCGCGGACCCAGCGGCTTCCAGCTGCTGCAGCTGGTGGATACCCGCAGCTCCGACGCTGCCGCCGGCACCCAGACCGTCACCGAGTACCACGCCCGCCACATCCTGGCCCGGGTCAACGACCGCCAGGACGAGGCCACCGCCCGCGCCAGGATCGACACCCTGCGCGCCCGCATCGCCGGCGGCGCGGATTTCCAGGACGTGGCCCGCGAAGGTTCCGAGGACAACAACACCCGCGGCCAGGGCGGCGACCTGGGCTGGTTCCCGGCCGACGCCTTCGGCGCCGACTTCGGCAGCCAGGTCACGGCGCTGGCCGACGGCGGTGTGTCCCAGCCGTTCCGCAGCGACGCCGGCTGGCACATCGTCCAGCGCGTGGCCCAGCGCCAGACCGACCTGACCAACGAGAACCGCCGCGCCCAGGTCCGCGAGACCATCGGCCGGCGCAAGCTGGAAGAGGAGTTCAACCGCTACCTGCAGGAACTGCGCGGCGAAGCCTACGTGGTGTTCCGCAGCGGCGACCGCGCCGGCTCCGACGGCGACGCACCGGCCGCCCCGGCACCCAGCGGCGGCTGAGCGCATGTCGCCGCCCCGCCTCGCCCTGGTTCCCGGTGAACCGGCGGGCGTCGGGCCGGAGTTGTGCGTGCGCCTGGCCCAGCGGCCGCGCACGGACTGTTCGCTGGTCGCCTTCGCCGACCCGGCCGCGCTGCAGGCCGCCGCCGCCGCGTTGCGGCTGCCGTTGAACCTGCTGCCGGAGAGGGCCGCCGCCCGTGCGCCGGGCGACCTGCCGCTGCGGGTATTCGCCAACGCCGTGGCGGTGGACTTCGGACAGCCCGATCCGCGCAATGCCGCCGCGGTGGTGGGCGCCCTGCTCGGCGCCGCCGACGCCTGCCTGCGCGGCGATGTCGCCGGGATGGTCACCGGCCCGGTGCAGAAGTCCACGATCAATCAGGGCGGGATCGCCTACACCGGCACCACCGAACTGCTGGCCGGCCACGCCGGTGTCGAGGTGGTGATGATGCTGGCCAACGAGGTGGTCCGGGTGGCCCTGGCCACCACCCACCTGCCGCTGCGCCAGGTCGCCGATGCGATCGATGCGGCGCTGCTGGAACGGGTGCTGCGCATCACCGATACGGCGCTGCGCCAGGATTTCGCCATCGCCGCCCCGGTCATCGCCGTGCTCGGGCTCAACCCGCATGCGGGCGAGGAAGGCCACCTGGGCCGCGAGGAGATCGACACCCTCATCCCGGTGCTGGAGCGGCTGCGCGGCGAAGGCCTGCACCTGGTCGGTCCGTTGCCGGCCGACACCGCCTTCCTGCCGCAGAAGCTGGCCGGTTTCGACGCGGTGCTGGCGATGTACCACGACCAGGGCCTGCCGGTGCTCAAGTACAGCGGCTTCGAGCAGGCGGTCAACCTGACCCTGGGCCTGCCCTATCCGCGGGTGGCCGTGGACCACGGCACCGCGCTGGACCTGGCCGGCCGCGGCCTGGCCGATCCATCCAGCCTGGAAGCGGCGGTCGCCACCTGCGCCCGCATCGCCATATCGCGCGCCCGGACGGCCTGAAATGCGCTGGCTCCGTGCCGGGGCCGTCGCTGCAAGGGGCTTTCGTCCGCCGCGTGGTTCCGCGTCCTGCTCCAACACGCGGGCGCGGTACATCCATGTACCGCTCGGACGAAAGCCCCTTGCAGCGACGTCCTTCGCGATGTGGCGCTCCCCGCTTCGGCGGGCATTTCCTTCTGCCTCCCCGAGTCGGCATCGACGAAGCCACGGGCATCCAGGTGGCGAAAGACGCGGTGGTGCGGGGATCGGGCGCAAGCAGGCCATGGATGGCCTGCGCTCGCCTGTTGGAGCCAGGGACGGCGGAATCAGGCGATGCGCCCGATCCCCGCACTGCCGCGGCTCCCCCCGAAGCCAATGAACTCCGGCGCTTTTCGACCTGTCCGGATCCGGCATCACTCACTGGAGAAAAACCACAAAAGGCGCTGGCTTCGGGATCAGAACAGCTCGCCGGCCTCGCGTGCCGCAGGGGCCTGCAGGCCCAGGTGGCGATAGGCCTTGGAGGTGGCCATGCGTCCGCGTGCGGTGCGCACCAGGAAGCCCTGCTGGATCAGGTAGGGCTCGATCACGTCCTCCAGGGTGCCGCGCTCCTCCGACAGCGCCGCCGCCAGCGACTCCACGCCCACCGGCCCGCCGTCGAAATATTCGACGATGGTGCGCAGCAGGCGCCGGTCCAGCTCGTCGAAACCTTCCGGATCGACCTTGAGCATGGCCATCGCCGCCTCGGCCACGCCGGCGTCGATGTGGCCACCGGCCTTGACCTGGGCGTAATCGCGCACCCGTCGCAGCAGCCGGTTGGCGATGCGCGGGGTGCCGCGCGCGCGCCGGGCGATCTCGCCGGCACCGGCGGCTTCGCAGTCGATGCCCAGGATCATGGCCGAGCGGCGCACGATCCGGGTCAGTTCCTCGGCCGAATAGAACTCCAGCCGCTGGACGATGCCGAAGCGGTCGCGCAGCGGCGCGGTCAGCAGGCCGGCGCGGGTGGTGGCGCCGATCAGGGTGAACGGCGGCAGGTCCAGCTTGATCGAGCGCGCGGCCGGGCCCTCGCCGATCATGATGTCGATCTGGAAGTCCTCCATCGCCGGATACAGCACTTCCTCCACCACCGGCGACAGCCGATGGATCTCGTCGATGAACAGCACGTCGTGCGGCTGCAGGTTGGTCAGCAGCGCCGCCAGGTCGCCGGCTTTTTCGATCACCGGGCCGGAAGTGACCCGCAGGTTGACCCCCAGCTCGTTGGCGATCACGTGGCTGAGGGTGGTCTTGCCCAGGCCGGGCGGACCGAAGATCAGCACGTGGTCCAGCGCCTCGCTGCGCCGGCGGGCGGCCTCGATGTAGATGCCCAGCTGCTCGCGCACCGGCTGCTGGCCCAGGTATTCGTCCAGCCGCTTCGGCCGGATCGAGGCCTCCAGGGCCTCGTCTTCGCCGCTGGCGCCGGCGGTGATGATGCGTTGCGGTTCCATCCGGTCATGGTCGCACGGCCGCCGCGATGGCGCACCGCCCGACGCCCGGACCTCAGCGGCCGGCGTCGGAGCCGAAGGCCTGGGCGGCCAGGGCGAACGAATGCAGGCGCGCGCCGTGGTCGAAGATGTTGGCCGTCAGCATCAGTTCGTCGGGCCGGTGGCGGCGGGCGAAATCGGCGATGCCTTCGCGCACGTCGGCCGCATCGCCGACCACCGCGCAGGCCAGGGCCTGTTCGACCATGGCCTTTTCCGCCGGCGTCCAGAACGCCTCGATGTCATCGACCGGCGGCGGGACCAGTCCCGGCGCGCCGCGGCGCAGGCGCACGAACGCCTGCTGCTGGGTGGTGAACAGCCGCTGCGCCTGGGCGCGGGTGTCGGCGGCCACCACGTTCAGCGCCAGCATCGCGTAGGGCGCGCGCAACCTGCGCGAAGGCTTGAAGTCGCGGTGGTACAGGGCCAGTGCCTCGCTCATCGCCGCCGGCGCGAAGTGCGAGGCGAACGCGTACGGCAGGCCCAGCGCCGCGGCCAGCTGCGCGCCGAACAGGCTCGAACCCAGGATCCACACCGGCACCTCCAGGCCCGCGCCGGGCACCGCCTGCACCGGCTGGCCCGGCTGCACCGGTTCGAAATAGCGCAGCAACTCCATCACGTCGGAGGGAAACGCCTCGGCCCCGGCGTAGTGGCGGCGCAGGGCCTGCAAGGTCGCCTGGTCGGTTCCCGGCGCCCGGCCCAGGCCCAGGTCGATGCGCCCCGGATACAGCGAGGCCAGGGTGCCGAACTGCTCGGCCACCTGCAGCGGTGCGTGGTTGGGCAACATCACCCCGCCGGCACCGACACGCAGGGTCGAGGTGCCACCGGCGATGTGGCCGATCAGCAGCGCCGTGGCCGCGCTGGCGATGCCCGGCATGTTGTGGTGTTCGGCCAGCCAGTAGCGGGTGTAGCCCAGCGCCTCGGCATGCCGCGCCAGGTCCAGCGAATTGGCAAACGCCTGGGCCGGGGTGCTGCCCTCGCACACCGGCGCCAGGTCCAGCAGTGAATACGGTATCGGCGCTCCGGTCCGAGCGGAACCTGCCATCTCAGATCTCCACCTGCGAACCCAGCTCCACCAGGCGGTTGCCGGGGATGCGGAAGAAGCCGGTGGCCGGGGCGGCGTTGCGGTGCATGAAGGCGAACAGCTTGTCGCGCCACACCGGCATCCCGCGCCGGGCGCTGGCGACGATGGTTTCGCGGCTGGCGAAATAGGTGGTGTCCATCGGATCGATGCTCATGCCACCGGCGTCGCAGGCGCGCATCAGCGCCAGCGGCACGTCCGGGGTCTCCATGAAGCCGAAGCGCACCACGATGCGGTGGAAGTCCTCGCCGATGTGCTCGAGCCTGATCCGCTTGTCCACCGGCGCGTACGGCACCTGCAGGGTCTCGGCGGTGAGGAACACGTTGCGCTCGTGCAGGACCTTGTTGTGCTTGAGGTTGTGCAGCAGCGCATGCGGTACCACCGTCCCGTCGGTGGTCAGGAACACCGCCGTGCCGGGCACCCGCGCCGGCGGTGCCAGCATCAGGCCGGGCAGGAAGGTGTCGACCCGGATGCCGTCCTTGCGCAGCTCCTCGCGCATCAGCTCACGGCCACGGCGCCAGGTGCGCATCAGCATGAACAACACCATGCCCAGCACCACCGGGAACCAGGCGCCCTGCATCAGCTTGGCGCCGTTGGCGACCACGAAACCCAGGTCGATCAGGAAGAACGGCACGCACAGTGCCAGCACCGCCCAGCGCCAGCGCGGCCACAGCGCGCGCGCCACCAGGGCCAGCAGCAGGGTGTCGATCAGCATCGTGGCCGAGACCGAGATGCCGTAGGCCACGGCCAGGTTGGACGAACTGCGGAAGGCCAGCACCAGGCCCAGGACCATGGTCATCAGCAGCCAGTTGATCCCGGGGATGTAGATCTGGCCGATGGTGTCGTGCGAGGTGTGCTTGATCCGCATGCGCGGGATGTAGCCCAGCTGCATGGCCTGGCGCGACACCGAGAACGCACCGGTGATCACCGCCTGGGATGCGATCACCGCGGCCAGGGTGGCCAACCCGATCATCGGGTACAGCGCCCAGCCCGGCACCGATTCGTAGAACGGGTTGCGGACCAGCTCCGGATGCTCCAGCACCAGCGCGCCCTGGCCCAGGTAGTTGAGCAGCAGGCACGGCAGGACGAAGAAATACCAGCCATGGCGGATCGGCGGCGCGCCGAAATGGCCCATGTCCGCGTACAGCGCCTCGCCGCCGGTCACCGCCAGCACCACCGCGCCGAGGATGAACACCCCGTGCCAGCCGTGCTCGATGAAGAACTGCGCCGCCCACCACGGATTGAATGCCTTGAGCACTTCCGGCGCCTTGACGATGTTCCAGCCACCGATCGCCGCCAGCGCCAGGAACCACAGCACCATCACCGGCCCGAACACCTTGCCCACCTTCTCGGTGCCGAAGCGCTGGGCCATGAACACCAGCAGCAGCACCACCACGGTGATCGGCACGATGAAGTTGTGCAGCCCCGGCGCGGCGATCTCCAGGCCCTCCACCGCGCCCAGCACCGAGATCGCCGGGGTGATCACCCCGTCGCCGAAGAACAGCGAGGCGCCGAAGATGCCCAGGATGCCGACCACGTAGGCCGAACGCGAGCCGTTGCGCAGGGTGCGCTGGGCCAGCGCCATCAGCGCCATGATCCCGCCCTCGCCCTCGTTGTCGGCGCGCATGATGATGGTCACGTACTTGAGCGTGACCACGATCATCAAGGCCCAGAACGCCAGCGACAGCACGCCCAGCACCGTGTCGTGGTCGCTGTCCAGGCCGTAGTGCGGCGAGAACGCCTCCTTGAGCGTATACAGCGGACTGGTGCCGATGTCGCCGAACACCACGCCGATCGCACCGACCACCAGGGCCAGGTGCGCGGCGCCGATGCCCGTGGCCGCGGGAGCGTGATGGCCGGGACCTGGCGTGGACGTGTGTGCGGTGGACATGGCGGACCTGGGTTCAGCGGGGTGACATGGGGGGAATGCTGCAGCGGCAGGGCGTGCTCAACGCAGCGCCGACTGCAACGCCTTGCGGATGATGGTGGCCGCTTCGTCGCCCGGCGCGGCCGCCTCGCGGGCCATGCGCGCGGCTTCGGCCGGCTTGTAGCCCAGTTGCTGCAGGGCGGTGACCGCGTCGGCGACCGGATCGCCGGCACCGGCAACCATCGCGCCCGGTACACCGCCGCCGGCCAGGTCGGCGGCACGGTCGCGCAGCTCCACCACCATGCGCTCGGCGGTCTTCTTGCCGATCCCGGGGATGCGGGTCAGCGCGGTGATGTCGCCGGCCTGCACCAGCCGCGCGAATTCGTCCACGCTCACCCCCGACAGCACCGCCAGGGCGATCTTCGCGCCGATCCCGCTGACCTTCTGCACGTCGCGGAACAGGCGCCGCTCGGGCTCGCGCAGGAAGCCGTACAGCGACACGCTGTCCTCCTTCTGCGCGTAGTGGGTGAACAGCGACACCTCGCGCCCCAGCTCGGGCAGGTCGTAGAAGGTGCTCATCGGCGCCTCCAGTTCGTAGCCGACGCCATTGACGTCCACCACCAGCCACGGCGGCTGCTTCAGGGCCAGGATGCCGCGCAGGCGTCCGATCATGGGTTCGCTCCGATGGCGGCGCTGCGACCAGGGAAAATATTCACTTGCGACTCCAGGCCAGGCGTGCATCCACGCCCAGCCGCTGCGCGGTGGCGCGCACGTGGGCATGGGTCAGGGCGATGGCCAGCGCATCGGCCGCATCGGCCTGGACCTTGCCGGCCAGGCCGAGCATGGCCATGACCATGTGCTGGATCTGCGCCTTGTCCGCGCCACCGGTGCCGACCACGGCGAGCTTGACCTCGCGCGCGGCGTACTCGCTCACCGGCAGGTCGCGCAGCACCACCGCGCTGATCGCCGCGCCGCGGGCCTGGCCGAGCTTGAGCGCCGAATCGGCGCTGCGACCGACGAAAACCCGCTCGATGGCGACCTCGTCGGGCCGGTACTCGTCGATCAGCCCCGACAGTCCGTCGAGCAGCCGGCGCAACCGCATCGGGAAATCACCCTCGCCCAGCAGCAGCAGCGGCTGGTGATGGACATGGCGGGCGCGACCGCCCGCCTCGACGTCGATGATGCCGATGCCGGTGCGCTGCGATCCCGGGTCGATGCCCAGGATGCGAACCGTCGCGGCGGCCATCTCAGCCGGCTTCGCCCAGGTCGGCGTTGGAGTAGACGTTCTGCACGTCGTCCAGGTCTTCGAGCATGGCCAGCAGCTTGCGCACCTGCTGGGCCGTTTCTCCGGACACGGCGATGTCGTTGTCGGCGCGGAAGGTGACCTCCGCATAGCCCGGTGCCAGTCCGGCGGCCTGCATCGCCTGCTTCACCGCTTCGAAGCCCTCCGGCGAGGTGAGCACGTCGATCGCCCCGTCCTCCGGATACACGGTCACGTCGTCGGCGCCGGCCTCGATCGCCGCCTCGGTGACCT
>JAGOWL010000065.1 GCA_018060215.1 Pseudoxanthomonas sp. | reverse complement strand
TTTCCATGAACAGGTTGAGCGAGGCGGACTGGTCGATGAAGGCGCCACGGCCGGCGGCCATGTCGATCAGCGAGCGCATCGGCAGTTCCCAGGCGGTGCGGTAGACCTGGCGCAGTGCCTCGGGGATCTCGGCCACGCCCTGGATCGAGCCCTCGGCCAGCTTGATCGCGTCACGGATCTCCGGCGTCCACAAGCCCAGCTTCTTCAGCTCGCCGACCAGGTAGCGGTTGACCTGCAGGAAGTCGCCGGACAGGGTCTCGCGCTTGAACAGGTTGGACACCTGCGGCTCCACGCATTCGTAGCAACCGGCGATCGAGGCGATGGTCGCGGTCGGGGCGATGGCGATCAACAGCGAGTTGCGCAGGCCGTGCTCGACGATGCGCCCGCGCAGCGCGTCCCAGCGCGCGGTATCGTCCGGGACCACGCCCCACGCATCGAACTGCAGCTCGCCAGCGGCGGCGCGGGTGTCGGCGAAAGACGGATGGCGGCCGCGCTCCTGGGCCAGCTCCACCGAGGTTTCCAGCGCGTGGTAGTAGATGGTCTCGGCGATCTTTGCCGACAGCGCGCGCGCCGGCTCGCTGTCGAATGGAAGGCGCAGGCGGAAGAACACATCCTGCAGGCCCATGCAGCCCAGTCCCACCGGGCGCCAGCGCAGGTTGCCGCGGCGGGCGGTCTCGATCGGGTAGAAGTTCAGGTCGATCACCCGGTCCAGCTGGCGCACGGCCAGGCGCACCGTCTCGGCCAGCCGGTCGAAATCGAACCACGCCTGGCCGCTATCGGGATCGACGTCGAAGTGGTTGGCCAGGTTGATCGAACCCAGGTTGCACACCGCCGTTTCCTCGGCCGAGGTGACCTCCAGGATCTCGGTGCACAGGTTGGACAGGTGGATGACGTTGCCGGCGCGCAGGGTCTGGTTGCTGGCCCGGTTGCACTTGTCCTTGAAGGTCATCCAGCCGTTGCCGGTCTCGGCCAGGGTGCGCATCATCCGCGCGTACAGCTTGCGCGCCGGGATCGTGCGCGCCGCCTTGCCCTGGGCCTCGGCCTGGGCGTAGGCCTGTTCGAACGCCTCGCCATGCAGGTCGACCAGTTCCGGCACCGCGTGCGGATCGAACAGCGACCATGCCTGGTCGGCTTCGACGCGCTGCATGAACAGGTCCGGCACCCAGTTGGCCAGGTTGAGGTTGTGGGTGCGGCGGGCCTCGTCGCCGGCGTTGTCGCGCAGCTCCAGGAAGTCCTCGATGTCGGCGTGCCAGGTTTCCAGGTACACGCAGGCCGCGCCCTTGCGCTTGCCGCCCTGGTTGACCGCCGCCACCGAGGAATCCAGGGTCTTGAGCCACGGCACGATGCCGTTGCTGTGGCCGTTGGTGGACCGGATCAGCGAACCGCGCGAGCGCACCCGCGAATACCCCACGCCGATGCCGCCACTGAACTTGGACAGCTGGGCGATGTCGCCGTATTTCGCGTAGATCGATTCGAGCGTGTCCTGTGGCGAATCGAGCAGGAAGCACGAGGACAGCTGCTCATGGGTGGTGCCGCTGTTGAACAGGGTCGGCGAGGACGGGAGGTAGTCGAGCTGGCCCATGCGCCGGTACAGCGCCAGCGCCTCGGGCACGTCCTCGCTCAGCGCGCAGGCGATGCGCAGGAAGAACTGTTGCGGGGTCTCGATCACCTTGCGCGTGTGCGGATGGCGCAGCAGGTAGCGGTCGTACAGGGTGCGCAGGCCGAAGTAGTCGAAGCCCAGGTCCAGCACCGGATCCAGTGCGTCGTTGAGCTTGCGCGCATTGGCCTGGACGAAGCCCAGCAGCCGCTCGTTGATCAGCCCGACCTCGTGGCCGCGCGCCACCGACTGCGAGAACGCATGGATCTCCTGCCCGGAGACCTCCTTGCCGATGTAGGCGGCCAGCAGGCGTGCGGCCAGGCGACTGTATTCGGGCTCCTCGCCGGTGAGCAGGGCGGCGGTGCGGATCGACAGTTCGTCCAGTTCGCGGGTGCTGGCGCCGTCGTAGAGGCCGGAAATGGTGCGGGTGGCCACGCGCATCGGATCGACCGCATGCAGGCCCTCGCAGCAGCGCTGCACCGCGCGCACGATCTTGTTCAGGTCCACCGCCTCGCGGCTGCCGTTGCGCTTGGTCACGCTCATCGCGGTGGCGGTCGGCGGCGGGGTCAGCAGGAAACCTTCCGCCGGCGACGGGGCCTTGCGGCCGGCTTCGGCGATGGCGCATTCGGTCTGGGTCACGTTGTTGCTCCTGGCGTGATGCACGCGGCGCCCCGGCCCTCGCGGTGGCGTGGACGGTCGCGCAAGACAGGATGGGAAAGCGGCGTCGCAGGGATCGAGACCGGGCGCGAGCGCGCCTGCGCGACCTGCTTCGCCAGCCATCTCCCCCCGGAGATTCCGCGGCCGGCACCGCGCGGTGTGCATCGCGCGGCTGTCGGCAGGTCTTCGGACTCGTGGGCGCGGCAGGCCATGGCCTGCCACCTACCCGCCGCTTCCCGGGACCGCAGGTCCCAGTGCTCGTATGGCGGGGTCGTTCCCAGTTACCGCTGCGGGGCAGTGCCGGACTGGCGTCATCGCGGACGATGGGCGCTTCACCGGCTTCCCTTTTGATCCGGTGGCGAGCGTGGCCACCGGAACCGACGGGCACAAGATAGTGGGGGCTGCGCCGAGGCGTCAACTAGATGTTGTAGTCGGTTCGCGCTCGGCGCACCCCTGTTCCGCCTTCCGGGCGGCGCGGAGGGTCGGATGTGGTTGAGAAGCATTCCCAATAATGAAAAAATGGTGAAGTCGACCAGCCAACCGCCTCGTACGGACAGCCAGTCATCCACTCCCCTGTCCCGAGGCTGCCATGTCCCACTCCAACCGTCCGTTGGCGCACCCGCGCCGTACCGCCCTGTCCCTGCTGCTGCCGGCCCTGCTGCTGGCTGGCGCCGCCCAGGCCCAGGCCACGCCCGATGGCGCCAGTGAAGTCACCGAACTGGACGCGGTCCAGGTCAACGCCTACCGGGTCACCACCCACAGCTCCGGCGCGACCAAGACCGACACCCCGATCGCCGAAATCCCCAGGTCCATCTCGGTGATCGCCCGCGAGGAACTGGACGCGCGTGGCGCGATCAACCTCAACGAAGCCATGCGCTACGTCGCCGGCGTGGTGCTGGAGAGCACCGGCCAGGACAACCGCTACGACGACTTCCGCATCCGCGGCTTCAGCGCCGGCAGCGAAAGCGGCGCCATGACCGTGGACGGCCTGCGCGCACCGCCGCCCGGCAGCGCCTGGAACCGCGGCAAGATCGACACCTGGAACCTGGACCGGGTCGAGGTGCTGAAGGGGCCGTCGGCGGTCATGTACGGCCAGGTGGCGCCCGGTGGCCTGGTCAACCAGGTCAGCAAGACCCCCGAACCGGGCCAGCGCCAGGTCCTGCAGCTGGGCGTGGACGGCCACGGCACCTGGAGCAGCGCCTTCGATGTCGGCGCCGGCACCGGCGACGACCGCCATCTGTTCCGCCTGGTCGGCCGCTACGCCGATGGCGGCACGCAGATCGACACGGTCGAGCAGCAGCACTGGTTCCTGGCGCCGAGCTACACCTTCCAGGTCGCCGACAAGACCCGCCTGACCCTGCTCGGCTATTACCAGGAAGACGACGGCGGCAGCACCTACCAGTTCCTGCCGATGGACGGCACCCTGGTCCCGACCCGCTACGGCTACATGGACAACAGCACCTTCATCGGCGAACCGGAGTGGAACACCTGGGACGCCACCGTGTGGCACGCCGGCTGGCTGCTGGAACATGCGTTCAACGACAGCTGGACGTTCAGCCAGAGCGCCCGCCACATGCACGTCGATTCACTGTACCGCGCCATCGTCACCAACCAGGGCCTGTTGCCCGACGGCCGCACCCAGCAGCGCCGCCAGGTCATGGGCCTGGGTGATGCCGATACCGATGGCATCGACAACCGCCTGGTCGGCACGTTCAGCACCGGTGCGGCCGATCACACCCTGCTGTCGGGCGTCGACTGGCGCAGCGGCGACTGGTCGGCCGACCGCCACCAGGGACCACGTGCACTGCCGTCCGACCCGCGCAACCCGCGCCCGATCGACATCTTCAACCCGGTCCATACCGGCCTGCCGGCCGGCTTCCCCAACAGCATCGGCCTGGGTGGCGGCAAGAGCACCCAGACCGGCGTCTACGTGCAGGACCAGATCGCGCTGGACAAGTGGCGCTTCACCCTGGGCGGCCGCTACGACTGGTACAAGGATGAATCCTGGAGCCAGGCCTGCAGCGGTACCGGCACGTGCCAGCCACGCTCGGCGACCACCACGCTGAAGAACGAAGCGTTCAGCGGCAATGCCGGCGCGCTGTACATGTTCGACAGCGGATTCTCGCCGTACCTGAGCTATGCCGAATCGTTCGAGCCGTCCACGTACACCGCGCTGGACAGCTACGACGGCCGTGCCTTCGACCCCACCCGCGGCAAGCAGTGGGAAGTGGGCGTGAACTACCAGCCGGCCAGCTTCGATGGCCTGATCACCCTGGCCGCCTACGACCTGCGCAAAAAGGACGATGCCATCGTCGATACCGACCACGGCAACGTCTGCGGCGCCAATGGTGCCGGCACCTGCTACATCAGCGCCGGCGAAACCCGGGTGCGGGGCGTCGAGCTGGAAGCGCGGGTCACCCCGGTGCAGGGCTTCAGCGTGATCGGTGCGGCCTCGCACATGGATTCGGAACTGGTCCGGAGCGGCACGGCCTGGGAAGGCAAGGCGCTGGCGATGGTCCCGGACTGGATGGCCTCGCTGTGGGCCGACTACACCTTCCAGTCCGGCCCGATGAAGGGCTTCAGCTTCGCCTCCGGCGTGCGCCACAACGGCGCGACCCTGCTGGTGGTCAGCGGGATCGGCATCGCCGGCTCCGGCTATCCGGAGAAGATCCCGGCCTACACGCTGTGGGACGCGGCGATCCGCTTCGACCTCTCCCAGGTCAGCCAGGCCAACCTGCTGATGTCGCTGAACATCGGCAACCTCGCCGACAAGCGCTTCGTCACCACCTGCACCGGCATTTCCTCGTGCTGGTTCGGCAGCGGCCGCACGGTCACCGCTACGGCACGATGGGAGTGGTGATGGGGCGGCTGGCGACCCTGCTGCTGCTCGGCACGGTCACCATGGCCGTGCCGGCCGCTGCGCAGCCGGACCTGTCGCAGCGGATCGGCCAGACCGTGGCCGATACCGGCGCACCGGGCTACCGCTTCGAACGGTTTGTGCTGGATTCGAACGACGGGCAACGCCACTACCGGATCCAGGTGGCGGTACCGGATGTACCCGCGCCCGCCGGCGGGTTCCCGGTGGCCTACCTGCTGGATGGCAACGCCGCGCTGATGGAAACCGGCGCAGCGCAGCTGGAAGCACTGTCGAAGTCGGCGCGGCCGCCGCTGGTCGCCTTCATCGGCTACGACAACGACCTGCGCATCGACGCCGACAGCCGCGCCTACGATTACACGCCGCGTCGCGCCGGCGGTGAGGCCGCCCAGCCCGACGTGATCCCCGGTCGCCGCAACGGCGGTGCCGATGCGTTCCTGGACCTGCTGCAGCAGCAGATCGTGCCGCGGGTGGAAGCGATGGCACCGGTGGATGGCGGACGCCGCGCGTTGTGGGGCCACTCCTACGGCGGCGTGCTGGTGCTGCATGCGTTGTTCACCCGGCCGGACGCGTTTTCCACCTATACCGCCGCCGACCCCTCGCTGTGGTGGGGCCAGGGCTGGCTGCTGGAGGAGGAGCGGAGCGCGGCGGCCTTGCCCTCACCGGCGCCGCGGCTGTTGTGGTGGCTGGGCGAGGGTGCGCCGGAGCGGCACCCGCCCCCACCCGGTCGCGATCCTGCGGCGGTGGCGGCCATGGCCCAGGCGCGCCGCAGCGTGCCGCCGGATGCGGCCGCGCGGATGGCCGAGCGCCTGCGCCAACGGGGCCTGGCGGTGACCTTCACACCCCTGCCCGGGCTCGGCCACGGCCAGACCCTGGGCGCGTCCCTGCCACCGCTGCTGGCGCAGCTGTCGGCCGCAGATGCCGAACCGTGAGCACTGGAAGCCCGCGCCCATGACCGCTCCCTTCACCACACCACCCGCGTCCGCGAGGTACACGCCATGACGTTCGTGCTCGCGCTGGCCGCGCTGGTGCTGGGCACGGCAGGTGCGATCCTGCTGTACCTGGCTTCCCCACAGCAGCAGTGGCGGGTCGCGGGCCCCTGGCCGGGACGGCGCCGCTGGTGGCCGGGCACGGCGCTGGCACTGGCCTCGCTGCTGGCGACGATGCAGGTGGTCGCTCCGATGGAGGCGGTGTTCGCCTGGAGCGTGCTGCTGATGCTTGTGCTGTCGGTGGCGCCGTTCCTTGGCGCATGGCGGGCACGCACGCGCGCGGCGAGGCCGTCGTGAGCGCAACGCGGCAGCGGCTGCAAAGCCGCCACTGGCTGGGCAAGACCCTGGCCGGCACGGTGCTGGGCTACACCCTGGCGGTCGCCCTGAGCGGGATCATCGCCCTGCTCACCCCCGGCGGCTTCGCCGGCGAGGGCAAGGTCCAGTTCAACATGTGGATGATCGCGCCGGTCTGGGCCACGGTGCTCGGCCTGGTGTTCCTGTTCCGCGACAGCCTGCGCGCCTGGCTGTGGCTGGGCCTGGCGAATGTGCTGGCGTGGGGCGTGCTGTGGGCGCTGAAGGCGTGGCTGGCGTGAGGACGGACGCATGAAGTTGAAGATCGGCAGCGACATCATCAAGGTCTACAAGGACGTCCACACCTGGGCCGGCATCGTCTGCGGGTTGATGCTGTTCATCGCCTTCTACGCCGGCGCGATCACCATGTTCGAAAAGCCGCTCGAGCGCTGGGCCACGCCGCCGTCGCAGCTGGCCGAAGCGCCGCCACTGGAGGATGCGGAGAAGCTGCTGGCCGCGGTGCTGGAGCAGTATCCGGGCGCGGCCCGCCGCTACTCGATCGTGGTCACGCCAACGCCGGACCAGCCAGCACGGCTGGTCTTCTCCGAGCGCGGCAACAGGCCGCGTGAACTGGTCGAGTACGGCGCCAGTTTCGCCGCTGATGGCAGCCTGCAAGTGCAACGGCTGCGCGCGGCCAAGGCCGCGCAGGTGGTAGACCGCATGCACCAGTACGTCGGCCTGCCATTTCCGGACCCCGTCGCCAAGGCGGTCATGGGCGTGGTGGCGCTGGCGTATGCGGTGGCCCTGTTGTCCGGTTTGATCGTGTTGCTGCCGACGATCATGAAAGACGTGTTCGCACTGCGTATCGGCAACAACCTCAAGCGCATGTGGCTGGATGCGCACAACGCCCTGGGCATCTTCAGCCTGCCCTTCCACCTGATGATCGCGCTGACCAGCGTGGTGTTTGCGTTCCACTCCCCGTTCTATGCCAGCCAGGAGAAACTGGTGTATGGCGGCGAAATCGACTGGGGCACGCACGAGGAAGCCCCTCGCGGCGTGGCGCCATTGCCGGCCAGCGAGCTGCTGCGGCGCGCCAGCCTGCAGCTGCCCGGCTTCGAGGTGACCAGCTTCGGCTTCCAGACCCAGGGCGACGGCAACGTCGAGGCCCTGGTCCATGGCCTGGACGTGCGCCATGGCACCCGCGCGCGCACCTTCATGCGCACCCACCTGGACCCGTACTCCGGCACGGTCGACGTGCATGACCTGCCCGGCCGGATGGAGGGATGGAGCGAGGCGGTCAACGCCTTCTTCGCGCTGCATTTCGGCAGCTTTGGCGGCAACACCGTGCGCTGGCTGTACGTGCTGATGGGGCTGGCCGGCGCGGCCCTGTTCTACACCGGCAACCTGCTGTGGATCGAGGCCCGGCGCAGGAAGCACCGCGGCGCCGAAACGGCGATGCAGAAGCGCTCGTCGATCGTGCTGGGCTGCCTGACGGTGGGCATTGCCCTGGGTAGCGTGGCCGGCATCTCGGCGACCATCGCCGCGGCGAAGTGGTTGCCGGCACAGGTGCAGGATCTGGAGTCCTGGCACGAGGCGATCTACTACGCAGTGTTCTTCGCCGCCATCGGCTGGGCCTTCCTGCGCGGCCCCGCGCAGGGCGCCTGCGAACTGCTGTGGCTGTGCGCGGGGGTCACGCTGCTGGTCCCGGTGACCAGCCTGGCCGGGGTGTGGGGGATCGGCGGTGCCTGGAACCATGCGCGGGGGTGGCCGGTCGATCTCACCGCACTGGCGGCGGCGCCGGTATTCGTACTGCTGGCCTGGCACACGCGCCGACGTATGCTGCAGGGGCATGCGGACAGCGTGTGGGCGGGCGCAGCGACGACGACGACATCAAGCCCGCGGCCGCCGGCCGACAGCGGCGCCGGGACCTGACCGCTCCCCACAGGACAGCCCCTGGTGGCCGCTTTGCGGGGGCCGCCGGCGGCCACGCTGCCGCCGGTCAACGCCAGCCCTTCACGGGCGTCTATCGACAGGCGCCATCCAGGCGCGTCACCGGAGCCGGCCATGTCGAACGTCCCACGGTTCATGTCGCTGCTGCTGATCGTGGCCAGCCTGGCCCCCCCACCAGTGCAGGCCCAGGCCCTGCGCGACCGGGTCGAGCGCGCACGCGAAGCCTCGCGACAACCGGCCCTGCGCGCGCCGGAGCTGCCGCCGGGCACGCGGGTGCTGCCCGACCTGGCCTACGGTCCGGATCCACGCCAGCGCTTCGATGTCTATCTGCCGGCACGGCCGCTGGCCGCTGCGCCGGCCATCGTGTTCGTGCATGGCGGCGGCTGGGCCAACGGCAACAAGGACAATCCCGGCGTGATCGAAGCCAAGGCGGCCAAGTGGCTGCCCGAAGGCATCGCCCTGGTCTCGACCAACTACCGCATGCTTCCGGACACCGCGCCGCTGGAGCAGGCCCGCGACGTGGCCCGTGCCCTGGCCGAGGTGCAGCGGCGGGCTCCGCAGTGGGGCGTGGACCCCGCGCGCATCGTGCTGATGGGGCATTCGGCCGGCGCCCACCTGGCCGCCCTGGTCGGGGCCTCGCCGGAGCTGTGGCGGCAGGCCGGCGCGCTGCCGCCACTGGGCGTGGTGTCCCTGGACAGCGGCGCGCTGGACGTGCCGGACATGATGCGGCGTCCACGCCTGCCGCCGCTCTACCACCGCGCCTTCGGCGCCGATCCGGCCGACTGGATCGCCACTTCTCCGCAACACCAGCTCGATGCCGGTGGGCGGCCGATGCTGCTGGTGTGCTCGACCCGCCGCAACGACGCGTGTCCGCAGGCCGAAGCCTTCCAGGCCGCAGGCGCGCGCCTGGGGGTGCCGATGCAAGTGCTGCGCGAAGACCTGTCCCATGGCCAGGTCAACCACGAACTGGGCCTGCCTTCGGACTACACAGCCGCGGTGGACCGCTGGCTGGACGCCGTGCTGGAGGCAGCAGGCGAGCGGCCGTGACTGCGGCGCTGGCACGCCCGGCCACGCAGTATCACCACGCGCCCGCACGCGGTTTCAGCCGCGGTGGGTGCGCGCCATGTACTCGGCGCTCTGCATCTCGATCAGGCGCGAGGCGGTGCGCTCGAAGGCGCCGGCCAGGCGGGTGCCGTGGTACAGCGCCACCGCCGGCGCGGCGGCGGTGCACACCAGGGTCACCTGGCGGTCGTAGAACTCGTCGACCAGGTTGACGAAGCGGCGCGCGGCGTCCTCGTTGCCGGCATCGAAGGTCGGCACGCCGCCAAGCAGCACGATGCCGAATTCGCGCGCGATCTCGATGTAGTCGTCGGTCGAACGCGGGCCTTCGCACAGCTCGGAAAAATCGAACCAGGCCACGCCATGGCCTCGGCCACGCACGCCGATGCGGCGGCCCTCGATCTGGATGCTGCCACCACGCGCTTCGGCTCCCGAGGTCAGGGCCTGCCAGCGTTCACCCAGCCAGGCATCGCTGCCGGCGTCCAGTGGCTGCCGGTACACCGGCGAACGGGTCAGCGCGCGCAGCCGGTAGTCCTGGCGGCCGTCGGCGGACAGTTCCACGCAGTGCTGGCGCAGCTGCGCGATCGCCGGCAGGAAACTCTCGCGCTGCAGCCCGTCCTTGTACAGGTTCTGCGGCGCGGTGTTGGAGGTGGTCACCAGGGTGATGCCCTCGGCGAACAGGCGCTCGAGCAACCGGCCCAGCAGCATCGCATCGCCGATGTCGGTGACGAAGAACTCGTCCAGCACCAGCACCCGCAGCGTGCCGCGCCACTGCCGGGCGATGGCCGCCAGCGGATCGGACTGCCCGGCATGCAGGCGCAGCTGCTCGTGCACGCCGCGCATGAACCGGTGGAAGTGGGTGCGCTGCTTCTGCTCCAGCGGCAGGCCGTCGTAGAACAGGTCGACCAGGAAGGTCTTGCCGCGGCCGACCCCGCCCCACAGGTACAGGCCGCGCACCGGCGCCGGGCGCGCGCCCAGGCCAAAGCGGGCGAGCAGGCCGGTGGGGGTGGCGGCGAGCAGTTCGCGCTGGACCCGATCCAGCTCGCGCAACGCCGGGTGCTGGGCCGGGTCGTCGCGCCAGCGACCTGCCGCCACGCCTTCGGCATAGGCCTGCGAAGGCGTGCGTACCGCCGTGCTGTCGCTCATGCCGGCGGCAGCCACGCCTTCGTTTCATGCTGGATCGCGCCACGCAGGTCGACCAGCTTGCGATGGAAGAAATGGCTGGTGTCGGGCATGCGCACCAGTTGCGGCTTGCGTGCCAGGCCGTCGATCCAGGCGTAGACCGCCTGCGGGTCGATGATCTCGTCGGCATCGCCCTGGACCACCAGCCACGGCACGTCCGGTGCCGGGATCGCAGCGAAGTCCCAGCCGCGCCCGGCCGCGGGCGGGGCGATGGAGATCACCGCATCGGGCAGCAGGTCGGCCGCCGCGGCCAGGGTGACATAGGCGCCGAAGCTGAAGCCGGCCAGCCACAGGCGGTCGCCGGGGCGGGC
Organism: Pseudoxanthomonas sp.; assembly: GCA_018060215.1. Classification (GTDB taxonomy): domain Bacteria; phylum Pseudomonadota; class Gammaproteobacteria; order Xanthomonadales; family Xanthomonadaceae; genus Pseudoxanthomonas. Next base: position 1,026 of record JAGOWL010000065.1, on the reverse strand, counting down.
GTCCTGCACCCAGTCCACCACCGTGCGCAGGTCCTCGCGCTCGCCACGGCCATCGTCGAACTCGCCGGCCGAGCCACCGGTGCCACGGAAGTTGAAGCGCACCGTGGTCGCGCCCAGTTCGCGCAACGCACGCGCGACCATGGTCACCACCTTGTTGTGCATGGTCCCGCCTTCGGTCGGCAGCGGATGGCAGACCACCGCCACCAGCGGTCGTGCCTCGGCCGGCTCCGGAAAATCGACGACGACCTCAAGCGCGCCGGCCGGGCCGTCGAGCAGCAGGGACTGGTGGGCGGTGGGAAAGGCGGGCTGGGGCATCGGGCCATTGTACCGCCGCCGGCGCAGAGGCCGCGGAGCAGGGGGTCGCCCGCGCTTTCCACGGACGCATGTCCAGTCACCTGGGCTCCTACAATGGGCGGCCTTCCCACGATGACGGGTTCCGATGCATTTCATCCTGTTGAGCATGGCCTGCAGCGTGCTGGTCTCGGTGTTGCTGAAGCTGGCGCCGCGACGCGGGCTGGACGTGGCGCAGATGGTGACCTGGAACTACCTGGCCACCTCGCTGCTGGCCGCCTGGATCCTCCGCCCCTCGCTGGAGGCCCTGCGCCAACCCGGCGCGCCCTGGCCCGAGTTGCTGGTGCTGGCCTTCGTGCTGCCGACCCTGTTCCTGGTGCTGGCCGCGGCCGTGCGCCACACCGGCATCGTCCGCACCGACGTGGCGCAGCGGCTGTCGTTGCTGCTGTCGCTGCTGGCCGCGTTCGCGCTGTTCGGCGAACAGGCCGGCGCGCAGAAGCTGCTGGGCCTGGCCCTGGGCCTGTGCGCGGTGGTCGGCATCCTCGCCCGACCCGACCCGCATGCCGCGCCGGGCCGCAGCGGCTGGTTGCTGCTGCTCACCGTGTGGATCGGCTTCGCCGTGGTCGACGTGATGCTCAAGCGCCTGGCCATGGCCGGCACGCCATCGGCGGCGGCGCTGCTGGTGGCCTTCGCCCTGGCCTTTGCCGGCATGCTGGCCTGGCAGGGCTGGCGCTG
>JAGOWL010000064.1 GCA_018060215.1 Pseudoxanthomonas sp. | reverse complement strand
CCAGGTACTCGGTGCCGTCGAGCTTGACCTCGGTGCCGGCGTACTTGCCGAACAGGACCTGGTCGCCGACCTTGACCTTGGGCGCGCGCACGCTGCCGTTGTCCAGGACCTTGCCCTCGCCCACGGCCACGACCTGGCCCTTGATCGGCTTCTCGGTGGCCGAATCCGGGATCACGATGCCGCCGGCGGAAACCTTCTCTTCCTCGGTGCGCTTGATGACCACGCGGTCGTACAACGGCTTGATGTTGCTCATGTTTCAATCCCTCACAAGTGATTGACTGGGTTGGAAAAAGGGCGGCTAGCCTAGCACTCGCAGGGCACGACTGCCAGCGCCGCGGGCGGACAAAACCCGGTATGTGGACCGGGGATGCCAAAGCAGATGGGGGTGGCTGGGAGCCTTTCAAGGGGCCCTCCCCATCAAAAGGCCGACCCAGTCCGGAGCGACCTGGTGCGATGCCTGCCGACGGGTAGTAAAGGAGGAGGTCCTGGCCAAGGGCCAGGACCGGGGGACATGAGCGGCGGCAGGCATCGCGCCGGGGCGCCGCGACCCACCATCCCGGCCTCTCGCAATCCACCCCGGTACACTTCACCCCATGCCGGTCCACCTCGTTTTCTGCAGCTGCCCCGACCCCGACACCGCCCAGCGCCTGGCCACCGGCCTGGTCCAGGAGCGGCTGGCGGCCTGCGTGAGCGTGCTGCCGGCGATGCGTTCGGTGTACCGGTGGCAGGGCGCGGTGGAGCAGGCGCAGGAGGTGCTGCTGCTGGCCAAGACCGCCGCCGACCGGGTGCCGGCGCTGATCGAGCGCCTGCAGGCCCTGCACCCGTATGAACTCCCGGAGATCGTGGCGGTCCAAGCCGCCGCCAGCCTGCCCGGCTACCTGGACTGGGTGGCCGACTCCACCCGCCCCTGACCCCGTGCCGATGCGCCACTCCTTGCCACTCTCCCCTCCCCGCGCCGCTCCCGGCGCCCTGCCCCGTGCCCTTGGCCGCCTGAACGACCTGGCCGGCGCGCTGTCGCTGCGCCTGTTTCTGGTCCTGGCCGCCGCGCTGGCCGCCACCCCCGCCCTGGCGGTGGACGATAGCGACCTGCTGCCGGTGGACCAGGCCTTCGCGCTCAGCGCCCGCGCGCTGGATCGCGACCGCATCGAACTGCGCTGGAAGATCGCCGACGACTACTACCTGTATCGGCACCGCACCGCGGTGAAGGCCGGCGCCGGGTTCGACGGCGGCGAGCTGCGCCTGCCCGACGGCAAGCGCCATACCGACGAGTTCTTCGGTCCGGTGGAGACCTACCGCGGCGAGCTGGTGGCGGTGCTCGACGGCCAGGCCAGCGGCCCCGGCCCGGTCGAGCTGGAGGTGAAATACCAGGGCTGCGCCGATATCGGCATCTGTTATCCGCCGCAGACCCGGCGCCTGCGGGTGGCCCTGCCGGCCGCCGGCACGACCGCCGCCACCGGCCAGGCGCCGGCCCGTGGCGGCCTGCCCGGCCTGCCCGTCGCCGGCGGCGGCACCTTGCGCGGGCTGCAGCTGCCCGGCGTCCAGGCACCCGCCCTGCCCGAGGCCCAGGCCTTCGAGGTGGACGCCATCGCCGATGGCGGCAACCGCATCCTGGTGCGGATGACGCCGGCGCCGGGCTACTACATCTACCGCGACCGCAGCCGCTTCGAACTGGAGGGCGACCCGGGCCTGCAGGCCCAGCCGCCGCGCTGGCCCGAAGGCACCCGCCACCACGACGAGCACTTCGGCGAGGTGGTGGTGTTCTTCGACGCGGTGGACGTGATCGTGCCGGTGCGCCGCGCCCATCCGGGCCCGACCCGGGCCAAGGTGGTGGTGACCTTCCAGGGCTGCCAGACCGACGGCATCTGTTACCCGCCGATGACCCGTCAGGTGCCGGTGGACCTGCCGGCCGGGACGGTGGATGCGGCCCCGGTGTCGGCCCTGCCGGCCAGCGCCGCCGCCACGCCCGCTACCGACCCGGCCCGGCTTGCCGACGCCGGAACCGGAACCGCCGCCGGCACCGATGCCCAGGCCGGACCGGACGCGGCGGGCGACGCCGGCGCCGAAGCCGGTCCCGATGCAGCCGGTGCCCCCGGCGCCGACGCGTCGTCCGGCAACGCCCAGCGCACCGCCGCCCCACCGCCGGCCGCGGCCACCCCGCATCTGGCCTGGATCCTGCTGCTGGCCCTGCTCGGCGGCCTGCTGCTGAACCTGATGCCCTGCGTGCTGCCGATCCTGTCGCTCAAGGTGCTGGGCCTGGCCCAGAGCGGGGAAAGCCGCCAGCGCGCCCGCACCCATGCACTCTGGTACACCGCCGGGGTGCTGGCCGCCTTCGCCGCGGTGGGGGCGCTGGTGATGGCCTTGCGCGCGGCCGGGGTCGCCGCCGGCTGGGGTTTCCAGTTGCAGCAGCCGTGGTTCGTGGCGGCGCTGGTGTACCTGATGTTCGCCGTCGGCCTGAGCCTGTCGGGCGTATTCACCCTGGGCGCGGGCATCGGCGGCAACCTGGCCACCCCGCGCAGCGGGCCGGCCGGCGACTTCATGACCGGGGTGCTGGCCTGCGTGGTCGCCAGCCCCTGCATCGCCCCGTTCATGGGCCCGGCCCTGGCCTGGGCCTTCGCCGCGCCGGCGGCGGCCGGGATGCTGGTGTTCCTGGCCTTGGGGCTGGGGCTGGCGCTGCCGTTCCTGCTGATCGGGTTCGTCCCGGTCCTGGCCCGGCACCTGCCGCGGCCGGGCGCGTGGATGGAGACGCTCAAACAATTGCTCGCGTTCCCGATGTACCTCACCGCGATCTGGCTGCTGTGGGTGCTGGGTCGCCAGCGCGGAGTGGACGCGGTGGCCGCGGTGCTGGCGGGTGCGGCGCTGCTGGCGCTGGCGCTGTGGTGGTTCGAACGCAGCCGCTGGCAGGATCGTGGCGTGCAGAAGGGGCTGGCGCTGATGCTGGTCGTGGTGGCAGTGCTGCCGGTGTGGGGCGTGACCCGGCTGGCACCGGCCAGCCAGGCCCCGGCCACGGTGAACGGTGCGATCGCCTGGTCGCCGGAGGCACTGGAACGCCTGCGCGCCCAGGACCAGGTGGTGTTCGTCAACATGACCGCCGACTGGTGCGTGACCTGCAAGGCCAACGAGCGCAACGTGCTTTCCGGCGACGCCTTCCACGACCTGCTGGCGCGCACCGGGGCGACCTACCTGCGCGGTGACTGGACCAATACCGACCCGCAGATCAGCGCCTTCCTGGAGCAGCACAATGCGGTGGGCGTGCCGCTGTACGTGGTCTATGGCCCCGGTGCCCCGCCGACGGTGCTGCCGCCGGTGCTGACCCAGGCCATCGTCGAGGACGCGCTGCTGCGCGCCTCGGGACACTGAGCCGGCCGTGGCCGGCACGCTGCGATGAACAAGGCCGGCGCCCTGCGCGTGGTGACCGTGGCCGTGGTGGCCGGCGGGCTGGGGCTGGCCGCCAGCGCCTGGCTCGGCAACCCCTGGCTGCGCACCGATGCCGGCCAACAGGCCCTGCAGATCCTGGCCGACACCGGCGCGCCGGAACCGCCGCCGGGCGTGCATCCGGCCCGCCCGGGCGATCCGCTATCCCCCATCCATCTACCTGATCTGGACGGCAACCTCGTCGATCTTGCCGCCATCGCTCCCGGCCGCCCGCTGCTGGTCAATGTCTGGGCCAGCTGGTGCGGCCCCTGCGTGGCCGAGATGCCGGAACTGCAGCGCTACGCCGCCGCCCAGAGCGCCGAGGGCGTGCAGGTGGTCGGCCTGGCCCTGGACACCGCCGAAGGCGTACGCGACTTCCTGCAACAGGTACCGGTGGACTACCCGATCCTGCTGGAAACCCCCGGCCCGGCCGACGCCAGCGTCTGGCTGGGCAACACCCGCGGCCTGCTGCCCTACAGCGTGCTGGTGGACGCGCAAGGCAAGGTGGTCAAGCAGAAGCTCGGCCCCTTCGAACACGGTGAGATCGAGGGGTGGGCGCGGCCTTGAGTCGGGGAGGTCATCCTGGACAGGCTGACCAGAATCACACCCCGATCAAGCTTTCCGCCGGGATGCCCAGGTTCCGGTGCAGCTTGCGGACCATTTCCAGGGTGAGGCCGCGCTTGCGGTTCAGCACCTCGTACACGCGGTTGGGCTGGCCGATCGAGGGCACCAGGTCCTTTACGGTCAAGCCGCCCTGTTCCATGCGGAAACGGATCGCCTCGACCGGATCGGGCGCGCCGATCGGGTAGTGCCTGGCCTCCCAGGCTTCGACCAGGGTGACCAGGATCTCGAAGCGGTCGCCGTCCTCGCTGCCCGGCACCGGTTCGTTGTCGAAATACGCCGACAGTTCGCGCAGTGCGGCCCGGTAGTCGGTCCCGGTGCGGATGGGATGGATGTTCATGGATCCTCCACGGTGGCGGCGTCGATGCGGTCGTACTGGGCGTGCGTGCCAATGAACTTGATGTAGACGGCCTGGAACCGGTAGGCGACCGCCGCGATGAGCCGGTAGTCGTTGCCCTTGATGTTGAAAACCACCCGGTTGTGGCCGACGAAGCTGGCGCTGGTATAGCGATCGCGTATGTCCTGGGGCGTGGCCCAGGCGGCGTGCCTGGCTTCGTCGTGCCAGGCCTTGAGGGGCTGCTCGGCATCGGGGTGGCGCTCCCAGAAGCTGCGCAAGGCGCTGACGGCGACGGCCTTCATGAGGTTCATATGTTAGTCCCATTTTGGGACTCGCGCAAGAGCGTCGACGGGATTGACCGCCAAGCCGGATCCGGGAACCTTGGTGGCCGAACTGCGACGTTGCGCCATCGCCACGCCACGGCCCGGCCCGGCCCCGCCGCAGCACCGGTCAGGCTCACCCCAGCGAGCACCACCGGTTCAATCAAATGCTTGAAACGCGGTGAACTTCGTCGAACTGGACACCAATGGCGCGCTCGCGCACACTCCTGCTCTTTGCCCCCCGCCTCCCCCGATGGCCAGACTGCTGCTCCTGCACGGCCCCAACCTCAACCTGCTCGGCAGCCGCGAGCCGGAAGTCTACGGGCGCACCACCCTGGCCGACATCGATGCGGCGCTGGCCGCCCAGGCCGCTGCGGCCGGGCATGTGCTGGAGGCGTTCCAGTCCAACGCCGAGCACGCCCTGGTCGACCGGATCCAGGCCGCGCGCGAAGACGGCACCGCCTTCATCCTGATCAATCCGGCCGCCTTCACCCACACCTCCGTCGCCCTGCGCGATGCGCTGGCGGCGGTGGCCATCCCCTACATCGAGATCCACCTGTCCAACCCGCACGCCCGCGAACCGTTCCGCCAGCACAGCTATTTCAGCGACAAGGCGGTCGGGGTGGTGTGTGGGTTCGGCGCCGACAGCTACCGCTACGCCCTGGATGCCGCGCTGGCGCGGCTGCCGGGCTGACCTGACTCCACTACTGCACCACCGAGGCCATCATGGACCTGCGCAAGATCAAGAAACTCATCGACCTGCTCGAAGAATCCAACCTCGCCGAAATCGAGATCAAGGAGGGCGAGGAGAGCGTGCGCCTGTCGCGCATCCCCACCGGCGTGGCGGTGGCCGCCCCGGCCGCGGCGCTGGAAGTGCGCAGCCCGGCACCGGCCGCCGCACCGGCCCCGGCCGCCGCGCCGATGCCGATGAACTCCCCGGTCGAGGCCGCCACCGGCGGCAGCGCCAAGCCCGGCGCCGAACTGCCGCCCGGCCACGTGGTCCGCGCGCCGATGGTCGGCACCTATTACGCCTCCCCCTCCCCCGACAAGCCGGCCTTCGTCAGCGTTGGCCAGGCGGTCAAGGCCGGCGAGACCCTGGGCATCATCGAAGCGATGAAGATGTTCAACCCGATCGAGGCCGAGGTGGCCGGCACCGTGGTCGCGATCCTGTGCGAAAGCGGCCAGCCGATCGAGTTCGACCAGCCGCTGTTCGTGATCGGGTGACCCATGCTCGATAAAGTCGTCATCGCCAACCGCGGCGAGATCGCCCTGCGGATCCTGCGCGCCTGCCACGCCATGGGCATCCGCACCGTGGCCGTGCACTCCACCGTGGACCGCAACCTCAAGCACGTGGCCATGGCCGACGAGTCGGTGTGCATTGGCCCGGCGCCGTCGACCGACAGCTACCTCAACATGGCGTCGATCATCGCCGCGGCCGAGGTCACCGACGCCCAGGCCATCCATCCCGGCTACGGCTTCCTGTCGGAGAACGCCGACTTCGCCGAGCGGGTGGAGCAGTCCGGCTTCATCTTCATCGGGCCCAGGGCCGACACCATCCGCCTGATGGGCGACAAGGTCGAGGCGATCCGGGCGATGAACGCCGCCGGCGTGCCCTGCGTGCCCGGCTCCGGTGGCCCGCTGGGCGATGAGGCGGCCGAGAACATCAGGATCGCCCGCGAGATCGGCTACCCGGTGATCGTCAAGGCCGCCGGCGGTGGTGGCGGCCGCGGCATGCGCGTGGTCCACACCGAGGGTGCGCTGATCAACGCCATCGCCACCACCAAGGCCGAGGCCAAGGCCGCCTTCGGCAATGGCGAGGTGTACATGGAGAAATTCCTGGAGAATCCGCGCCACGTGGAAATCCAGGTACTGGCCGACGGCCAGGGCGGTGCCATCCACCTGGGCGAGCGCGACTGCTCGATGCAGCGCCGCCACCAGAAGGTGGTGGAGGAAGCGCCGGCGCCGGGGATCAGCGCCGAGCAGCGCGCGCAGATCGGCAAGACCTGCGTGGAGGCCTGCATCCGCATCGGCTACCGCGGCGCGGGCACCTTCGAGTTCCTGTACGAGGACGGGCGCTTCTACTTCATCGAGATGAACACCCGCATCCAGGTCGAGCACCCGGTCACCGAGATGGTCACCGGCATCGACCTGGTCGCCGAGCAGCTGCGTATTGCCGCAGGCCACAAGCTGTCGATCCGGCAGCAGGACGTGGTCCTGGAAGGCCACGCGATCGAATGCCGGATCAATGCCGAGGACCCGGAAAGCTTCATCCCCAGCCCCGGCCTGATCCAGCACTTCCACGCCCCCGGCGGGCCGGGCGTGCGCGTGGACACCCACATCTACGAAGGCTACCGGGTACCGCCCAACTACGACTCGATGGTCGGCAAGCTGATCGTGCACGGCCCGGACCGGGAGACAGCGATCGCGCGCATGCGCGTGGCCCTGAGCGAGATGGTGGTGGACGGGATCAAGACCAACATCCCGCTGCAGCAGCGGATCATGCGCGACAAGGGCTTCCAGGCCGGCGGCCAGAACATCCACTACCTGGAAAAGCGCCTGGCCGAGCGCAAGAACCAGTCCATCGCGCTGGGCTGACTGCCATGCCCTGGCTGGAATTGAGCCTGCGCAGCACCGAGGCCGAGCAGCCGCGCTACGAGCGCGCGCTGGAGGACGTGGGTGCGCTGTCGGTGACCCTGCTCGACGCCGACGCCGACACCCCCAACGAACGCGCCATCCTGGAGCCGGGCGTAGGCCAGACCCCGATCTGGAAATCGCTGGTGCTGACCGCGCTGTTCGAGGACGGCACCGACGCGCTGGCGCTGCTGGCGGCGCTGGACGCCTTCGATCCGGGCCTGGACTGGGCCGGTGCCTCGTTCCGCACGGTCGCCGACGAGGACTGGGAGCGCGCCTGGCTGGACCAGTTCCAGCCGATGCAATTCGGCGCACACACCTGGATCGTGCCCTGGAACCACGAACTGCCCGCCGAGGCCGACGTGCCGGATGCTGCGGTGGTGCGGCTGGACCCGGGCCTGGCGTTCGGCTCGGGCACCCACCCGACCACCGCCCTGTGCCTGCGCTGGCTCGATGCGTTGGCCGACGAGGGTGCGCTGGGCGATGCGCGGGTACTGGATTTCGGCTGCGGCTCGGGGATCCTGGCCCTGGCCGCGCTCAAGCTCGGCGCCGCCGCGGCGGTGGGCGTGGACAACGACCCGCAGGCGCTGATCGCCAGCGCCGACAATGCCGCCCGCAACGCGGTGGACACGCGCCTGGCGGTCTACCTGCCCGACGACGAGCCGCCGGCCACCTACCCGGTGGTGGTGGCCAACATCCTGGCTTCGGCGCTGGACGCGCTGGCCGAGGCGCTGGCCGCGCGCGTGGCCACCGGCGGGCGTATCGCCCTGTCCGGAATCCTGGTCGGCCAGGAAGACGAACTGCTGCAACGCTACGCGGCCTGGTTCGATGACCTGCAGGTGGCCATCGACGGGGACTGGGTTCGGATCACGGGCCGGCGCCGTTGAACGCGCGCCGGCATCGCGGCCGGCCCGCCCGGCATGCTTGAATAGGCCGCATGTTCTTTCCCTGCCCGTACTGCCAGTTCCTGGTCAACCACCACCCGCAGCTGCGGCCGCTGCCGCATGCCTGCCCGCGCTGCGGCCGGCCGCTGATCGAGGACGGTGTCAGCCTGGTGGACCTGGAGTCGTCCGTGCCGGATGCGCCGGATGCAGAAGCGGCATCCGTTGCACCGGCGGCGCCGGCGGCCTCCGGTTCGCTGGCCACCCTGCTGATCGACCCGCCCGTTGCCGCGCCCGTTTCAATCGAAGCGGACCCGACGGCCGAGGAGAACGAGGAAGCCGCCACCGTCGAACCGGTCGAAGCGCCGCCGGCATCTGAGCCTGAGCCGGCACCGGCCGCCGCCACAACGGCCAGCACCGGGCCGGCGTTCGCCGCACCCACCGCCGCGGGCCGCGGCCGCTGGCGCTGGCCGTTGATCGCGCTGCTGGCGCTGCTGCTGGGCCTGCAGATCCTGCTGGCCGACCGCGCGCGCCTGGCCGCCGATCCGGGCTGGCGTCCGGTGGTGGAGAACCTGTGCGGAGCCCTGGGCTGCACCCTGCCGGCCTGGCACGAGCCGACCGCCTTCCTCATGCTCGACCGCCAGATCCGGCCGGCCGACACGCCCGGTGCCCTGCGCGTGGACGCCACCTTCCGCAACGACGCGCGCTGGGCCCAGGACTGGCCGGCGCTGCAGCTGGCGCTGTCCGATGCCGACGGGCGCGTGCTGGGCAGCGCCGTATTCACCCCGGAGCAGTACCTGGGCGCGGCGCCAGCCACGCGGCTGGCACCCGGGCAGAGCGCCCAGGCCAGCTTCCTGGTGCGCGAACCGGCGCCGGGCACGGTCGCCTTCTCGTTCGAATTCCGCTGAATGGGTCGCATCTGGCCGCCGCCGATGGCAGAGGCCGGTTCGGCGCGCTAGACTCGCTGCCCCCGCCTCGTCGCGGGCCGCGCCGCCCTCTTCCGGAATCCCCGTGCAATCCAACGCCACTTCCCGCGCCGACGCCGGGCGCAGCCCGCCCCGCCAGCCGCTGCGCGAACACGTGGCCCAGTCGGTACGCCGCTACCTGCGCGACCTGGACGGGGTGGATGCCAACGATGTCTACGAGATCGTGCTGCGCGAGATGGAGATCCCGCTGTTCGTGGAAGTGCTCAACCACTGCGAGGGCAACCAGAGCCGCGCGGCCGGCCTGCTGGGCATCCATCGCGCCACCCTGCGCAAGAAGCTCAAGGACTACGGCCTGGCCTGAGCCGCCCGGACTGCGCCGCGGCGATGCCGGGGCAGGCGCGGGCGGGCGGCTATAATTCCGCTCCTTCCCCCCGCACCTCCCCCTGCCGATGACTTCCGATCTCCTGCCCGTGCGCCGGGCGCTGCTGTCGGTTTCCGACAAGACCGGCCTGCTTGACCTGGCCCACGCGCTGTCCACGCACGGCGTCGAACTGCTTTCCACCGGCGGCACCGCCAAGGCCCTGCGCGAGGCCGGACTGGCGGTGAAGGACGTGTCCGAACTCACCGGCTTCCCGGAAATGATGGATGGCCGGGTCAAGACCCTGCATCCGCGGGTGCACGGCGGCCTGCTCGGCCGCGCCGGCATCGACGAGGCGGTGATGGCCCAGCACGGCATCGACGCGATCGATCTGCTGGTGCTGAACCTGTATCCGTTCGAGACGGTGACCGCCCGCGCCGACTGCAGCCTGGCCGAGGCGGTGGAGAACATCGACATCGGCGGCCCGGCGATGCTGCGCAGCGCGGCCAAGAACTTCGCCCGGGTGGCGGTGGCGACCTCGCCGGACCAGTACGCCGGCCTGGTCGCCGAACTGCAGTCCAATGGCGGCGCACTGTCGGCACAGACCCGCTTCGCGCTGTCGGTGGCCGCCTTCAACCGCGTGGCCCAGTACGACGCGGCGATCAGCAACTACCTGTCGGCCATCACCGATGCCTCCGCCGCGGTGCCCGTGCGCAGCACCTTCTCCGCCCAGGCCAACGGCAGCTTCATCAAGGTGATGGACCTGCGCTACGGCGAGAACCCGCACCAGCGCGCCGCCTTCTACCGCGACCTGCATCCGGCGCCTGGCTCGCTGGCCACCTTCACCCAGCTGCAGGGCAAGGAACTGAGCTACAACAACATCGCAGACAGTGATGCGGCCTGGGAATGCGTGCGCCAGTTCGACGCGCCGGCCTGCGTGATCGTCAAGCACGCCAATCCCTGCGGCGTGGCGGTGGGCGCCGGTTGTGGCGACAGCTACGAGCAGGCCTACGCCACCGATCCGACCAGCGCCTTCGGCGGCATCCTGGCCTTCAACACCCGGCTCGACGGCGCCACCTGCAAGACCATCCTCGACCGCCAGTTCGTCGAAGTGCTGATCGCACCGGACTACGACGACGAAGCGCTGGCCTACGCGAAGAAGAAGGCCAACGTGCGCGTGCTGCGCATCCCGCTGGCACCGGCCGCACCCGGCTTCATCGACAGCAAGCGGATCAACTCCGGCATGCTGCTGCAGACCGCCGACGATCGCGTCGTCACCCGCGGGGAACTCCAGGTGGTGAGCCGGCTGGCACCGACCGAAACCCAGTTCGCCGACCTGCTGTTCGCCTGGAAGGTGGCCAAGTTCGTCAAGTCCAACGCCATCGTCTACGCCCAGGACAGCCGCACCATCGGGGTCGGCGCCGGGCAGATGAGCCGGGTGTATTCGGCGCGCATCGCCGGGATCAAGGCCGCCGATGCCGGGCTGGTGGTGGAGGGCTCGGTGATGGCCTCCGATGCGTTCTTCCCGTTCCGCGACGGCATCGATGCGGCCGCCACGGCCGGAATCAAGGCGGTGATCCAGCCCGGTGGTTCGATGCGCGACGCCGAGGTGATCGCCGCCGCCGACGAGCACGGCATCGCCATGGTCTTCACCGGCGTGCGCCACTTCCGGCATTGATGCCGGCGGCGGCGCCAATCACCCCCTGATCCGGGGGGCTTCACTTCGGAGGCTTTGCGATGAAGGTGTTGGTTATCGGTTCCGGCGGCCGTGAGCACGCGCTGGCGTGGAAGCTGGCGCAGTCCCCGCGCGTGAGCGAGGTGATCGTCGCCCCGGGCAACGCCGGCACCGCCACCGAGGCCGGCTGCCGCAACGCGCCGGTCCCGGTCACCGACCTGGACGGGCTGCTGCAACTGGCCCGCGACGAGGGCGTGGCGCTGACCGTGGTCGGTCCGGAAGGCCCGCTGGTGGCCGGGGTCGTGGACCGGTTCCGCGCCGCCGGCCTGCGCGTGTTCGGCCCCAGCGCCGCGGCCGCGCAGTTGGAAGGCAGCAAGGCCTACGCCAAGGATTTCCTCGCCCGCCACCGCATCCCCACCGCGTTCTACTCGGTGTTCACCCAGGTCGAACCGGCACTGGCCTATGTGCGCGACAAGGGCGCGCCGATCGTGGTCAAGGCCGACGGCCTGGCCGCCGGCAAGGGCGTGATCGTGGCCATGACCCTGGCCGAGGCCGAGGACGCGGTGCGCGACATGCTCTCGGGCAACGCCTTCGGTGAAGCCGGTGCGCGGGTGGTGGTGGAGGAATTCCTCGAAGGCGAGGAAGCCAGCTTCATCTCCATGGTCGATGGCCGCACCGCCCTGCCGATGGCCACCAGCCAGGACCACAAGCGCGTGGGCGATGGCGACACCGGCCCCAACACCGGCGGCATGGGCGCCTACTCGCCGGCGCCGGTGGTCACCGA
>JAGOWL010000008.1 GCA_018060215.1 Pseudoxanthomonas sp. | reverse complement strand
GTGGACGCGCTGATGAAGCTCGAGCTCGCGGCTGGCGTCGACGTCCAGATCAAGCTCGCCTGAGGACTGCCGACATGACGAAGAAGTATTCGTTGGGTCTGGTCGGCCGCAAGGCCGGCATGAGCCGGGTATTCACCGATGATGGTCGTTCCATCCCGGTGACCCTGATCGAGGCCACCCCGAACCGCATCACCCAGGTCAAGACCGTCGAGGCCGACGGCTACAGCGCCGTCCAGGTCACCGCCGGCACGCGCCGCGCCGCCCTGGTCAACAAGCCGCTGGCCGGCCATTACGCCAAGGCCAAGGTCGAAGCTGGCCGTGGTCTGTGGGAGTTCCGCGTTGCCGACGAGAAGATCGGTGACTTCGCCGTTGGTGGCGAGATCAAGGCCGACATCTTCGAGGTCGGGCAGATCGTCGACGTCCAGGGCGTGACCAAGGGCAAGGGCTTCCAGGGCACCATCAAGCGCCACAACTTCCGCATGGGCGACGCGACCCACGGCAACTCGTTGAGCCACCGCTCTCCGGGTTCGATCGGTCAGCGCCAGACCCCCGGCCGCGTGTTCCCGGGCAAGAAGATGTCCGGGCACATGGGCGCCGAGGTGCAGAGCGCGCAGAACCTGGAAGTGGTGCGCGTGGATGCCGAGCGTGGCCTGATCGCCATCCGCGGCGCCGTCCCGGGTGCACCGGGTGGCGACGTGGTCGTGCGCCCGGCGAGCAAGGCGTAAGGAGAATCACCATGGAACTCACCATTACGGGTAGCGCCAACAAGCTGTCGGTTTCCGACGAAGTGTTCGGGCGTGAATTCAGCGAAGACCTGGTCCACCAGGTCGTGGTCGCCTACCGCAACGCCGGTCGCGCCGGCACCAAGGCGCAGAAGACCCGCGCCGAGGTCAACGGCACCACCAAGAAGTCGAAGAAGCAGAAGGGCGGCGGCGCGCGTCACGGCGCTCTGACGGCCCCGATCTTCGTCGGCGGCGGCGTGACCTTCGCGGCCAAGCCGCGCAGTTTCGCGCAGAAGGTCAACCGCAAGCAGTACCGCGCCGCGATGGCCGCGATCCTGTCCGAGCTCAACCGCCAGGGTCGCCTGAAGGTCGTCGAAGCGTTCGATATCGACGCCCCGAAGACCCAGGGCCTGGTCGAGAAGCTGGCGGGCCTGGACCTGGGCAAGCGTCCGCTGATCGTCACCGAGGATGCCTCGGAGAACCTGTTCCTGTCGGCCCGCAACCTGCCCTACGTGCAGGTCCGCGACGTACAGGGGCTGGATCCGGTGGCCCTGGTCGGTGCCGATTCGGTGCTGATCACCGCCGATGCGATCAAGAAGGTCGAGGAGTGGCTGGCATGAGCATCAACGAGAAGGTTTTCAGCGTACTGCTTGCGCCCCGGATCTCCGAGAAGACCGCGCGCCTGCAGGAAGTGAGCAACCAGTACGTGTTCGAAGTTTCGAACGACGCCACCAAGGCCGACGTCAAGGTCGCGGTGGAGCAGCTGTTCGACGTCAAGGTCGAGTCGGTCAACGTCGTCAACGTGAAGGGCAAGAACAAGTCCTTCCGCAACCGCACCGGCCGTCGTGGTGACTGGCGCAAGGCGTACGTGCGCCTGGCCGACGGTCAGAGCATCGACGTGTCCGCGAAGGCCTGAGGAACATCCCATGCCATTGATGAAATTCAAGCCCACCTCTGCCGGTCGCCGTTCTGCGGTCCGCGTGGTTACGCCCGACCTGCACAAGGGGGCGCCGCACGCCGCGCTGGTCGAGAAGCAGAGCAAGTCCGGCGGCCGCAACCACCACGGTCGGATCACCGTCCGTCACGTCGGTGGCGGTCACAAGCAGCACTACCGCCTGATCGACTTCAAGCGTAACAAGGAAGGCATCGTCGCCAAGGTGGAACGGATCGAATACGATCCCAACCGCACCGCGCATATCGCCCTGCTTTGCTACGTCGATGGCGAGCGCCGCTACATCATCGCGCCCAAGGGCCTGAAGGCCGGCGACCAGGTGATTGCCGGGTCCGATGCGCCGATCAAGGCTGGCAACACCCTGCCGCTGCGCAACATCCCGGTCGGCACCACGGTGCATTGCATCGAGCTCAAGCCGGGCAAGGGCGCGCAGATCGCCCGTGCCGCCGGTGCCGGCGTGCAGCTGGTGGCCCGCGAAGGTGGGTATGCGCTGCTTCGCCTGCGTTCGGGCGAGATGCGCAAGGTGCCGTCCGAGTGCCGCGCCACCATCGGCGAGGTCAGCAACGACGAGCACAACCTCGAGAAGCTCGGCAAGGCCGGTGCCAAGCGTTGGCGCGGCGTCAAGCCGACCGTCCGCGGCGCGGCCATGAACCCCGTCGACCATCCGCACGGCGGTGGCGAGGCCAAGGCCGGCCAGGGCAACCCGCACCCGGTCACCCCGTGGGGCGTGCCGACCAAGGGTTACAAGACGCGCAAGAACAAGCGCACCCAGCAATTCATCGTCCGTGATCGTAGGGGCTAATCGACCATGCCACGTTCCCTCAAGAAAGGCCCGTTCGTCGATCACCACCTGGTCAAGAAGGTGGAGGCCGCGGGCGGCAGCAAGCGCCCGATCAAGACCTGGTCGCGTCGTTCCATGATCCTGCCCGAAATGGTGGGGTTCACCATCGCCGTGCACAACGGCAAGAACCATGTCCCGGTCCTCGTGAACGAGAACATGGTCGGCCACAAGCTCGGCGAGTTTGCCGTCACCCGGACCTTCAAGGGTCACGGTGGCGACAAGAAGTCGAAGTAAGGAGAGATGACCATGGAAGCGAAAGCCATCCTGCGCACCGCGCGCATCTCCCCGCAGAAGGCCCGCCTGGTCGCCGACCAGGTGCGTGGCCTGCCGGCCGAACGTGCCGTCAACCTGCTCAAGTTCTCCGACAAGAAGGCAGCCGCCCTGATCAAGAAGGTGGTTGAGTCGGCGATCGCCAATGCCGAGAACAACCAGGGCGCCGACGTCGACGAGCTGAAGGTCAAGACCATCATGGTCGACGAAGGTCCCACGCTGAAGCGCTTCATGGCGCGTGCGAAGGGTCGTGGCACCCGCATCCTGAAGCGGACCAGCCACATCACCGTGGTCGTGGGAGAGGGCAAGTAATATGGGTCACAAAGTTCATCCCATCGGCATCCGTCTTGGCATCGCCAAGGACTGGAACTCCAAGTGGTACGCCGACAAGGGCGTCTACGCCCAGTACCTGGCGGCCGACCTGAAGGTGCGCGAGATGCTGCGCAAGAAGCTGGCGCAGGCCGGGATCAGCAAGATCCTGATCGAGCGTCCGGCCAAGACCGCGCGCGTCACCATCCACACCGCCCGTCCGGGCGTGGTGATCGGCAAGCGTGGCGAGGACATCGAGAAGCTGCGCAAGGAAGTGAGCGCGCTGATGGGCGTTCCGGCGCACATCAACGTGACCGAAGTCCGCAAGCCCGAGCTCGACGCGCAGCTGGTCGCCGAGTCGATCGCCCAGCAGCTGGAGCGCCGCATCATGTTCCGCCGGGCGATGAAGCGTTCGGTCGGCAATGCGATGCGCCTGGGTGCCCTGGGCATCAAGGTCAATGTCGCCGGTCGCCTCAACGGCGCCGAAATCGCCCGCTCGGAGTGGTATCGCGAAGGCCGCGTGCCGCTGCACACCCTGCGCGCGGATATCGATTACGGCTTCGCCGAGGCGCACACCACCTACGGCGTGATCGGCATCAAGGTATGGGTCTACAAGGGTGAGGTCTTCGACTTCTCCCAGGTCGGACAGGAGAAGCAGGAAGACGCAGGCAGCCAGCGCCCCGAGCGCGGTGACCGCGGCGACCGCGAGCGCCCCTCCCGTCCCGCACGTGAAGCGAGGTAACGGCGATGTTGCAACCCAAGCGAACCAAGTTCCGCAAGCAGTTCAAGGGCCGCAATGACGGCCTGAGCTGGAGCGCAAACGCCGTTTCCTTCGGCGAGTACGGACTGAAGGCCACCGACCACGGTCGCCTGACTGCCCGCCAGATCGAAGCGGCCCGCCGCACCATCAGCCGTTACGTCAAGCGCGGCGGCAAGATGTGGATCCGCGTGTTCCCTGACAAGCCGATCACCAAGAAGCCGATCGAAGTCCGCATGGGCTCGGGCAAGGGTGGCGTGGAGTACTGGGTCGCCCAGATCCAGCCGGGCCGCATGATCTATGAAATCGAGGGCGTGCCGGAAGAGACGGCGCGCGAGGCGTTCCGCCTGGCGGCCGCCAAGCTCTCGGTCACCACCACCTTCGTGACCCGCACGGTGCGCTAATGGCTACGATCAACGAACTTCGCGAAAAGTCGGCCGACCAGCTCAAGGCCCATCTGCTGGACCTGCGCAAGGAGCAGTTCTCCCTGCGCATGCAGGGTGCGACCGGTCAGCTGTCCAAGACCCACGAAACCCGCCGGGTGCGCCGCGAGATCGCGCGCGTGAAGACCCTGCTCGGCAGCAACCAGTAAGGGATCGCAGCGATGAGCGAGAACAACGAGAAGACGCTGCGCACGGTCGAAGGCCGCGTGATCAGCAACAAGATGGACAAGACGGTAACCGTCCTGGTCGAACGCCAGGTCAAGCACGCGTTGTACGGCAAGTACATCAAGCGCTCGACCAAGCTCCATGCCCACGATGCGGACAACAGCTGCAACGAGGGTGACGTGGTGCGGGTGACCGAGATTGCGCCGCTGTCCAAGACCAAGAACTGGCGGGTGGTGGAAGTCGTCACCCGCGCGGCCCAATAAGGGAGATCTGAATCATGATCCAGATGCAGAGCTACCTCGATGTGGCCGACAACTCCGGTGCCAAGGAACTGATGTGCATCAAGGTGCTGGGCGGCTCCAAGCGCCGCTACGCCGGCATCGGCGACATCATCAAGGTGACCGTCAAGGATGCGATCCCGCGCGGCAAGGTCAAGAAGGGTGAGGTCTACGACGCCGTCGTGGTCCGTACCCGCAAGGGCGTGCGTCGCGCGGACGGCTCGCTGATCCGCTTCGATGGCAACGCGGCCGTCCTGCTCAACAACAAGCAGGAGCCGATCGGCACCCGTATCTTCGGACCGGTGACCCGTGAGCTGCGTTCCGAGAAGTTCATGAAGATCGTTTCGCTCGCGCCTGAAGTGCTCTGAGCGGAGGAAAGCAGACATGGCAAACCGTATCAAGAAGGGCGACCAGGTGGTCGTTACCGCCGGCAAGGACAAGGGCAAGCAGGGCGAGGTGATTCGCGTGGACGGCGACCGGGTGGTCGTGTCCAACATCAACCTGGTCAAGCGGCACACCAAGCCGAACCCGCAGGCGGGGGTCGCCGGCGGCGTGGTCGAGCGCGAGAGCTCGATCCACATCTCAAACGTGATGCCGGTCAACCCTGCCACTGGCAAGGGTGAGCGCATCGGATTCAAGGTCCTGGAGGATGGACGCAAACTGCGTGTGTTCCGCTCCAGTGGTGAGGCGCTCGACGCCTGAGGATGAAGCAATGACCACGCGTCTCGAAAAGATCTACAAGGAAGAGGTTGTGCCGGCTCTCATGGAGAAGTTCGGCTACACCAATCCGATGGAAGTTCCCAAGCTCGTCAAGATCACGCTCAACATGGGCGTGGGCGAAGCGGCTGCCAACAAGAAGGTGCTCGAGAACGCCGTCGCCGACATGGCCAAGATCTCCGGCCAGAAGCCGGTGACGACCAAGTCCCGGGTGTCGGTGGCCTCGTTCAAGATCCGTGACGGCTGGCCGATCGGCTGCAAGGTCACGCTGCGCCGGCACCAGATGTTCGAGTTCCTGGACCGCCTGATCAGCGTGTCGTTGCCCCGCGTCCGCGACTTCCGCGGCGTGTCCGGCCGTTCCTTCGACGGCCGCGGCAACTTCAACATGGGCGTGAAGGAACAGATGATCTTCCCGGAGATCGACTTCGACGCCGTCGACGCGGTCCGCGGCATGGACATCGCCATCACCACCACCGCCAAGACCGACGCCGAAGCCAAGGCGCTGCTCGAAGCGTTCAAGTTCCCTTTCAGGAACTAAAGGACTACACACATGGCAAAGACCTCCATGGTCAACCGCGACGCGAAGCGGGCGAAGCTGGCCAAGCAGCACGCCGCCAAGCGCGATGCGCTGAAGAAGATCGTGTCCTCGCCGACTGCCTCCTACGAGGAGAAGATCGAGGCCGCGACCAGGCTGCAGAAGCTGCCGCGCGACTCCTCGCCGAGCCGCCAGCGCAACCGCTGCGAGCTGTCCGGCCGTCCGCGCGGCGTCTACAGCAAGTTCGGCCTGGGCCGCAACAAGCTGCGCGAAGCCACCATGCGTGGCGACGTGCCCGGCCTGCGCAAGGCCAGCTGGTAAGGGTGTCGGGGCGGCTGCGGCCGCTCCCCGCCTGCGCTACCGGACGGAACCGGCCCCCAAAGCCGGTTCCATCTGTTATGATTGCCGGCTTCCCCCGGGCGACCGGGGTTGCCGTACAGGCCCCGGCCTCTCCCGGGACACAATCCAGATTTCGCGAAAGCGGATATCGGTGCACTCAAGGAACCATTCATGAGCATGACTGATCCCATCGCCGACATGCTGGTCCGCATCAGGAATGCGGCCGCTGTGGGCAAGCCGACGGTGAAGCTGCCGTCCTCCAAGATCAAGGTCGCCATCGCCAACGTCCTCAAGGACGAGGGCTATATCGTCGACCTGCGCGTGACCCCGGCCGAGAACAACAAGGCCGAGCTCGAGATCGTGCTGAAGTACTTCGAAGGCCGTCCGGTCATCGAGCAGCTCAAGCGCGCTTCGCGTTCGGGCCTGCGCCTGTACCGCGGCAAGAGCGAGCTGCCCAAGGTCCTCGGTGGCCTCGGCGTGGCCATCATCTCCACCTCCCAGGGCATCATGACCGACAAGCAGGCGCGCAGCGCCGGCGTGGGCGGCGAAGTCCTGTGCTACGTGGCCTAAGGAGTACGACGACATGTCCCGCGTAGCCAAGAAGCCGATTGCCCTGCCCAAGGGCGTCGAACTGAACATCCAGGAGTCCAGCGTCAGTGCCAAGGGCCCCAAGGGCACCTTGTCGCTGGCCAAGCCGGCCGGCGTGCAGATCGCCATCGAGGATGGCAATGCCGTGCTGTCGGCCAATGACGACGCGCTGATCCCGCTGACCGGCACCGTGCGCGCCATCCTGGCCAACATGGTCAAGGGCGTATCCGAAGGCTTTGAGCGCAAACTGGAGCTGGTGGGCGTGGGTTACCGCGCCGCCATGCAGGGCAAGGACCTGAGCCTGTCGCTCGGCTTTTCCCATCCGGTCGTGTTCGTGGCCCCGGAAGGCATCACCCTGGCGACCCCGACCCAGACCGAGATCCTGGTCCAGGGCGCCGACAAGCAGCGCGTCGGTGAAGTGGCGGCCAAGATCCGCGGCTTCCGTCCGCCGGAGCCCTACAAGGGCAAGGGCGTGAAGTACTCCGACGAAGTCATCATCCGCAAGGAAGCCAAGAAGGCGTAAGTGTTGGCGGATCCATCGGCGGCAGTCCGTCCTCCCAGGGCGGACCCACCGCACAAGGAGCCGCACCATCCTTCAGTTTCCACGAGGTATACACACATGAGCATCAAGAACGACGCCCGCCTGCGCCGCGCCAAGTCCACCCGGTCCCACATCCGCAAGCTCGGCGTGCCGCGCCTGTCGGTTCTGCGTACCGGCCAGCACCTGTACGCGCAGCTGTTCACGCACGATGGTGCGGTGGTCATCGCCGCTGCCAATACCCTGCAGGCCGACGTCAAGGATGGCCTGAAGAACGGCAAGAACACCGACGCCGCCGCCAGGGTCGGCAAGATCATCGCCGAGCGCGCCAAGGCCGCGGGCATCGAGAAGGTCGCTTTCGACCGTTCGGGCTACCGCTTCCACGGCCGCATCAAGGCGCTGGCCGACGCCGCCCGCGAGGGTGGCCTGCAGTTCTGATTCCCCGGGGTCCGCTGCGGCGGACCCGCCCCGCCGGCGCGGGTTGCGCCGGGCGCCGTCCTCCTTTTGCGGGGACGTGACGTTGCACCGCTCCAGGCCACAACCATAAGCGGCGTCCGAGCCGTACATATCCAGACAATTCCAGAGGAATGCAGCAATGGCAGAAGAGCGTCAGCCGCGGGGCCGCGATCGTGATCGCAACCGCGAAGAGAAAGTCGACGATGGCATGATCGAGAAGCTGGTCGCGGTCAACCGCGTCAGCAAGACCGTCAAGGGCGGCCGCCAGTTCACCTTCACCGCGCTGACCGTGGTCGGCGACGGCGCCGGCAAGGTCGGTTTCGGTTATGGCAAGGCCCGCGAAGTCCCGGTCGCCATCCAGAAGTCGATGGAGTATGCGCGCAAGGGCATGCTCACCGTCGACCTGAACAACGGCACCCTGTGGCACCCGGTCAAGGCCGGCCACGGCGCGGCGCGTGTGTTCATGCAGCCGGCCTCCGAGGGTACCGGCGTGATCGCCGGCGGCGCCATGCGCGCTGTCCTGGAAGCGGTGGGCGTGAAGAACGTGCTGGCCAAGGCCGTCGGTTCGCGCAACCCGATCAACCTGGTGCGCGCCACCCTGGTGGGCCTGGAGGCCATGCAGTCGCCGACCCGCATTGCGGCCAAGCGCGGCAAGAAGGCCGAGGAGATCATCAATGGCTGAGACCAATGCAAAGACCGTGAAGGTGCGCCTGGTGCGCGGCCTGCGCGGCACCCAGTCCCGCCACCGGCTGTCGGTGAAGGCGCTGGGCCTGAACAAGCTCAACGACGTGCGCGAGCTGAAGGACAGTCCGCAGGTTCGTGGCCTCATCAACCAGCTGCACTATCTGGTGCGGGTCGAGGACTAAGGAGAACATCATGCGTCTGAACACTCTCAAGCCCGCCGAGGGCGCCCGCCAGGAGCGCACCCGCGTCGGCCGTGGCATCGGCTCGGGCCTCGGCAAGACCGCAGGTCGTGGTCACAAGGGCTCGTTCGCCCGCTCCGGCAAGGGCAAGATCAAGGCTGGCTTCGAAGGCGGCCAGACCCCGATGCAGCGCCGCCTGCCGAAGATCGGCTTCAACTCGATGACCGCCAAGGACACCGCCGAGGTGTTGCTGTACAAGCTGGCGGTGATCGAAGGCGATGTCGTGGACTTCGCGGCGCTGAAGGCGGCCAAGCTGGTTCCGTCCACGGCAAAGCGCGCCAAGATCGTCAAGAAGGGCGAGCTGTCGCGCAAGCTGACCATCAAGGGCGTGCTGTTGACCGCGGGCGCCAAGGCCGCGGTGGAAGCCGCCGGCGGCACCGTCGAGGAGTAAGTCGCACATGGCGCAAGCTGGCATCGGCAATCTCGGCAGCGGCCTGGGCAAGTTCACCGAACTTCGCCAGCGCCTGCTGTTCGTGCTTGGCGCGTTGATGGTCTACCGGATCGGCTGCTTCGTGCCGGTCCCGGGCGTCAACCCCGATGCCATGCTGGCCATGATGCAGGCCCAGGGCGGCGGCATCGTGGACATGTTCAACATGTTCTCCGGTGGCGCCCTGTCCCGCTTCAGCGTGTTCGCGCTGAACGTGATGCCGTACATCTCCGCGTCGATCGTGATGCAGCTGGCCGTGCACATCTTCCCGGCGCTGAAGTCGCTGCAGAAGGAAGGCGAGTCCGGCCGCCGCAAGATCACCCAGTACTCGCGCATCGGCGCGGTGCTGCTGGCGGTGGTGCAGGGCGGCAGCATCGCCATGGCGCTGCAGAACCAGGTCGCCCCGGGCGGTGTGCCGGTGGTCTATGCCCCGGGTCTGGGCTTCGTCCTGACCGCGGTGGTTTCCCTCACCGCCGGCACCATCTTCCTGATGTGGCTGGGCGAGCAGGTGACCGAGCGCGGCATCGGCAACGGCGTGTCGCTGATCATCTTCGCCGGCATCGTCTCCGGCCTGCCGGGTGCGGTGATCCAGACCATCGAGGCGTTCCGCGGCGGCAGCATGAACTTCCTGACCCTGCTGCTGGTGGTGGCGGTGGTGCTGGCGTTCACCTGGTTCGTGGTGTTCGTCGAGCGCGGCCAGCGCCGGATCACGGTCAACTACGCGCGGCGCCAGGGTGGCCGCAACGCGTACATGAACCAGACCTCGTTCCTGCCGCTCAAGCTCAACATGTCCGGCGTGATCCCGGCCATCTTCGCCTCCAGCATCCTGGCCTTCCCGGCCACCCTGACCATGTGGTCGGGGCAGGGCACCCAGGTCACCTGGCTGCAGCGGGTGTCCAACGCGCTGGCCCCGGGCGAGCCGCTGCACATGATCGTGTTCGCCGCGCTGATCGTCGGTTTCGCGTTCTTCTATACCGCACTGGTGTTCAACTCCAACGAGACCGCCGACAACCTGAAGAAGTCCGGCGCCCTGATCCCGGGCATCCGCCCTGGCAAGGCGACCGCCGACTACATCGATGGCGTGCTGACCCGGCTGACCGCCGCGGGCGCGGCCTACCTGGTGATCGTGTGCCTGCTGCCGGAAGTGATGCGGACCCAGATGGGAACCTCGTTCTACTTCGGTGGTACCTCGCTGCTGATCGTGGTGGTGGTGGTGATGGACTTCATTGCCCAGATCCAGGCCCACCTGATGTCGCACCAGTATGAAAGCCTGTTGAAGAAGGCCAACCTCAAGGGCGGTTCCCGGGGTGGCGGTTTCTCCCGCGGCTGAGGTCGCGGCGACAGGCAGGCGTATGCAAGTCCGGCGGACCCATTCCGCCGGCATCCGGTCCACCGGGCCGGTTCCATCCTGAAATGGGCGGCCCGCGCGACGTCTCGCGCGCGGGTGAGACGATGCGGTGCCGCGCTGGAGTAGCGCGGCCGGTGGGACCGGGAGACCGGGGCCACCAGCAGCGTCCGGCGCCGGAGCATGGGCACACTCCCCATGCCGGGTCCAGGGCCTTCGGGCCGTGGGCTTCCATGTAATCCGGGACATTGCTAGAATTCGCAGTTCACTTTCGAAACAATCCTGTCGGGCGTGCCTCGTGCGCCTCCGACCCCCAAGTTTGGAGATCGCGTCATGGCGCGTATTGCAGGCGTCAACCTGCCGACCCACAAGCACGTCTGGGTGGGGCTGCAGAGCATTTATGGAATTGGCCGGACCCGGTCGAAGAAGGTGTGCGAGGCCGCCAGCGTGGCGACGTCCACCAAGATCCGTGACCTGTCCGAGCCGGAAGTCGAGCGCCTGCGCGCGGAGATCGGCAAGTACGTGGTCGAGGGCGACCTGCGTCGTGAAGTGGGCATGGCCATCAAGCGTCTGATGGACCTGGGCTGCTATCGCGGCCTGCGCCATCGTCGTGGCCTGCCGCTGCGCGGCCAGCGTACCCGTACCAACGCCCGCACCCGCAAGGGTCCGCGCAAGGCGATCAGGAAGTAAGGGATAAACAATGGCCAAGCCAGCTGCCAAGACCAAGAAGAAGATCAAGCGCGTCGTCACCGACGGCATCGCACACGTGCACGCTTCCTTCAACAACACCATCGTGACCATCACCGACCGCCAGGGCAATGCGCTGTCGTGGGCGACCTCCGGCGGCGCGGGTTTCCGCGGTTCGCGCAAGTCGACCCCGTTCGCCGCCCAGGTGGCCGCCGAGAAGGCCGGCAAGGCCGCGCTCGACTACGGTGTCAAGTCGCTTGAAGTCCGCATCAAGGGCCCGGGCCCGGGCCGCGAGTCGGCCGTCCGCTCGCTCAACAATGTGGGCTACAAGATCACCAACATCATCGACGTGACGCCGATCCCGCACAACGGGTGCCGTCCGCCGAAGAAGCGCCGCGTCTAAGGGAGCGACAAGAAATGGCTCGTTACATCGGTCCTACCTGCAAGCTCGCGCGCCGTGAAGGCGCCGACCTGTCGCTCAAGAGCCCGGCGCGTGCGCTGGATTCCAAGTGCAAGCTGGAGCAGAAGCCCGGCCAGCACGGCGCCACCGCGCGCAAGGGCAAGCTGTCCGACTACGCCACCCAGCTGCGCGAGAAGCAGAAGGTCAAGCGTATCTATGGCCTGCTGGAGCGCCAGTTCCGCAATTACTACAAGAAGGCCTCGACCAAGAAGGGCAACACCGGCGAGAACCTGCTGCAGTTGCTGGAAACCCGCCTGGACAACGTCGTCTACCGCATGGGTTTCGCGGTGACCCGTCCTTCGGCCCGCCAGCTGGTCAGCCATCGCGGCGTGCTGGTCAACGGCAAGCCGGTCAACCTGCCTTCCTACCAGGTCAAGGCCGGTGACGCGATCACGCTGTCGGAGAAGGTGCAGAAGCAGCTGCGCGTGCAGGAAGCCCTGACCGTGGCCGAGCAGCACGACCTGACCCCGTCGTGGATCGAGGTCGACTCGAAGAAGTTCGCCGGCGTGTTCAAGGCGGTGCCGGACCGGGCCGACCTGCCGGCCGACATCAACGAGGCGCTGATCGTCGAGTTGTATTCGAAGTAACAGTGGCTGGCTGCCGCGCCCACCCGGGCGCGGCGCCGAATTCCACGCCCCGGCCGGATCGCGTCGCCCCGCCTTCCGGCCGCCCCCGGGAACGGGGCCACACACCCGAGCCGGCGGTTCACCCGATCGTCGGCTCATTGCAGGAGATTCCGCAACATGACGGCTACCGCCAACCAGCCTTTGCGTCCCCGTGGTCCGCAGGTCGAACGCGTCAACGACAACCGCGCCAAGATCGTGATCGAGCCGCTCGAGCGCGGTTATGGCCACACGCTGGGCAACGCGCTGCGGCGCGTCCTGCTGTCCTCGATCCCCGGTTTCGCTGTCACCGAGGTCGAGATCGACGGCGTGCTGCACGAGTACACCACGGTCGAGGGCCTGCAGGAGGACGTGCTGGAAGTCCTGCTCAACCTGAAGGACGTCGCCATCCGCATGCACACCGGCGACAGCGCCACCCTGAGCCTGTCCAGGCAGGGTCCGGGCGTGGTCACCGCCGGTGACATCAAGACCGACCACAACGTCGAGATCCTCAACGTCGACCACGTGATCTGCCACCTGACCAAGGACACGGCGCTGAACATGCGCCTGAAGATCGAGCGCGGCTTCGGCTACCAGCCGGCCACGGCCCGTCGCCGTCCGGACGAAGAGACCCGGACCATCGGTCGCCTGGTGCTGGATGCGACCTTCTCGCCGGTGCGCCGCGTGGCCTACGCGGTGGAAGCGGCGCGCGTGGAGCAGCGCACCGACCTGGACAAGCTGGTGCTGGACATCGAGACCAACGGCACCATCGGCGCCGAAGAGGCCGTGCGCACCGCCGCCAACATCCTCAGCGACCAGCTGTCGGTGTTCGGTGATTTCATCCCCGGCGGTGGTCGCGGCGAGAGCCCCAGTGCCCCCGGCGTCGACCCGGTGCTGCTGCGTCCGATCGACGACCTGGAACTGACCGTGCGTTCGGCCAACTGCCTCAAGGCCGAGAGCATCTACTACATCGGCGACCTGATCCAGAAGACCGAGGTCGAGCTGCTCAAGACCCCGAACCTGGGCAAGAAGTCGCTCACCGAGATCAAGGAAGTCCTCGCCCAGCGCGGTCTTTCCCTGGGCATGAAGCTGGAGAACTGGCCGCCGGCCGGCGTCTCCGCCAACGGCATGATGGGGTGATGTAGAGGCAACATGCGCCGACGGGCCTGAAAGGCCCGCGGCGACTCCCCGGCAAGGGACCGCCGGACCGGGCCAGCGCAGTCCACAGCTCCAACGCCAGGAAGGCGACAGCGAACCACAACAGCCACGACATTCAGAAGGAACCACGACCATGCGCCACCAGAAATCCGGCCGCAAGTTCAGCCGCACCAGTGCCCACCGCGAAGCGATGTTCAAGAACATGGCCGCCTCGCTGTTCAAGCACGAACTGATCAAGACCACCCTGCCCAAGGCCAAGGAACTGCGCCGCGTTGCCGAGCCGCTGATCACCCTGGCCAAGGTCGACAGCGTGGCCAACCGCCGCCTGGCCTTCGCGCGCCTGCGCGACAAGGAAGCGGTCGGCAACCTGTTCACCGTGTTCGGCCCGCGCTACCAGGCCCGTCCCGGCGGCTACCTGCGCATCCTCAAGTGCGGCTTCCGCGCCGGCGACAACGCGCCGATGGCCTACGTGGAGCTGGTCGATCGCCCGCAGGCGGCCGGGTAAGCCCCAGCCAGCAGCTGTTTCCGAAGACCCCGGCCTCGCGCCGGGGTTTTCGCTTCCGGGTGGTGGTTACCGTTTTGCGCCCGGATGCGGAATAATTGCCCGGTAACCGCCCTGTTCCAGGCCACGCTACCGATGAATCCATTCCGCTGGAGTTTCCGCGCACAGTTCCTGGCCGGTTTCCTGGGCTGCGCAGCATTGATCGCCTATGCGATCTACACCCAGCTCTACCAGGGCCTGGAGCCGTGTCCATTGTGCATCTTCCAGCGCATCGCCTATGCGGCGCTGGGCCTGGTGTTCCTGGTCGGTGGCCTGCATGCGCCGCGCGGGTCGGGCGGCCGCAAGGTCTACGGCCTGCTGGTGCTGGCCGCCGCGGCAGTGGGCGCGGGCATCGCCGGACGCCATGTGTGGCTGCAGTCGCTGCCGCCGGAACTGGCGCCTTCGTGCGGGCCACCGCTGTCGTTCATGCGCCAGACCATGGGCGCACTGGACGTGGTGCGCAAGGTCCTGACCGGTTCCGGCAACTGCGGTGACGTCGACTGGACCTGGCTGGGCCTGGGCATGCCGGCCTGGAGCCTGATCGGTTTCCTGTTGCTGGCGGCCTGGGGCCTGCAGGCCGCGTTGCGCCGGCGCAAGGGCCGTGGCCGTCCCTGAGCGTTTTCGTTCTTCTCCCCCCCTGATCCTGGTCCCCCCCATGAGCACCCCCGAACCCGAACTGCAGGCGGTCGATCCGGCTGCTGCCTGGTCGCCGCCGAGCTGGCGCGACCGGCCGGCCCTGCAGATGCCACGTTATTCCGATGCCCAGGCGCTGGAAGCGGCACTGGTCGAACTGCGCCGGCTGCCGCCACTGGTGACGTCCTGGGAGATCCTGGAACTGAAGCGGCAGCTGGCCGAGGCCCAGGAGGGCCGGCGCTTCCTGCTGCAGGGCGGTGATTGCGCGGAGAACTTCAGCGACTGCGAGTCGGGCACGATTTCCAACCGGCTCAAGGTGCTGCTGCAGATGAGCCTGGTCCTGGTCCACGGCCTGCGCTTGCCGGTGGTACGGGTGGGCCGCTTCGCCGGGCAGTACGCCAAGCCGCGTTCGGCCGACACCGAAACCCGCGATGGCATCAGCCTGCCAAGTTATCGCGGCGACGTGGTCAATGGCCCGGAATTCACCGCCGCGGCCCGAGAGCCGGACCCGCAACGGATGCTGACCGCGCACGCCCGTTCTGCGTTGACCATGAACTTCGTGCGCGCGCTGATCGATGGTGGCTTCGCCGACCTGCACCATCCCGAGTACTGGAACCTGAGCTGGGTGGGCTGTTCGCCGCTGGCCGGGGAGTACCAGGAGATGGTGAACTCGATCGGCGACGCGGTGCGTTTCATGGAGACCCTGGCCGGGGTGCAGGTGCACAACCTCAACCGGATCGATTTCTACACCTCGCACGAGGCGCTGCTGCTGCCCTACGAGGAGGCGCAGACCCGGCAGGTGCCGCGCCAGCGTGGCTGGTTCAACCTGTCCACCCACTATCCGTGGATCGGTATGCGCACCGCAGCGCTGGACGGCGCCCACGTGGAGTATTTCCGCGGCATCCGCAACCCGGTCGCGGTCAAGGTCGGGCCATCGGTGTCGCCGGACCAGCTGCTGCGCCTGGTCGACGTGCTCAACCCCGACGATGAACCCGGCCGGTTGACCTTCATCCATCGCATGGGTGCGTCGCAGATCGCCGACAAGCTGCCACCGTTGCTGGAGGCCGTGCGCCGGGACGGACGCCGGGTGCTGTGGGTCTGCGATGCGATGCATGGCAACACCGAGAGCACCGCCAATGGCTACAAGACCCGGCGCTTCGCCAACATCCTGGCCGAGGTGGAGCAGTCCTTCGACCTGCACGCCGCCGCCGGCACCCGTCTGGGCGGCGTGCACCTGGAGCTGACCGGCGAGGATGTCACCGAGTGCACCGGTGGGGCGCGTGAACTGACCGAGGTCGACCTCGGCCGTGCCTACCGCTCGACCGTGGATCCGCGCCTGAACTACGAGCAGTCGCTGGAGATCGCCATGGCGATCGTGCGCAAACGGGGTGCGCGCCGCAACGGCGGCTGAAGCGCCACCACGGCGGCCGAACGCCACCGCCGCATCAGTGGGTCTGTGGCAGCCCCTCGTCGAGACTGGCGGGGAAGGTCGGTGGACGGCGGGCACGCGTGAGCTGTTCGTAGGCGTAGCCGATCTGCAGCAGGCGCGCCTCGCTCCAGGCCGGGCCTATGAAGGCCAGGCCCAGCGGCAGGCCGTTGGCGTGGCCCATGGGCACGGTCAGGGCCGGATAGCCGGCCACCGCGGCCGCGTCGTAGCCATCGCCGGGAAACTGGTCGCCGCTGGCTGGGTCGATCTTCCAGGCCACCCCGGTGGTCGCCGCCACCAGTACGTCCAGCCGGTCGGCGCGCAGGGTCGCGTCGATGCCCTCCGGGCCGGCCAGGCGGCGCGCCCGGCTTCGGGCGACGATGTAGGCCGGCGATGCCAGGCCTGCGCTTGCAGCGGCCTGCTCGAACAGTTCCTGTCCGAACAGCGGCATCACGCGGTCGGCATGCTGGCGGTTGAATTCGATCAGTTCATCCAGGGTCTGCACTGGGGCATTGCGCTGTTGCAGGTAACGCTCCAGGGCCGGACGGAACTCGGTCAACAGCAGCGTGCGCTCGTCCTGGCTCCAGCGGCCCTGGGTGGGGATGGAGGTTTCCACCACCACCGCGCCGGCCTGGCGCAGGGCTTCCATCGCCTCATCGGTAGCGGCCCGGACTTCGGGCGAGATGGCCAGGCTTTCGCGCAGCAGGCCGATCCGCAGACCGCGCAGGTTGGCCGTGCGCAGCCGCGCGGCATAGTCGAAGGTGGCCAGCACGCGGTTGTCGGCGGTGGCCGGATCGTCCGGGTCGCGGCCGGTGATGGCCGCCAGCAGCAGGGCGATGTCTTCCACGCTGCGTGCCATCGGGCCGGCGGTGTCCTGGCTGGGGGCGATCGGCACGATGCCGCTGCGGCTGACCAGGCCGACGGTGGGCTTGAGCCCGACCAGGCCGTTCATCGCCGCCGGGCACAGGATGCTGCCGTTGGTCTCGGTGCCGATGCCGGCCACCGCCAGGTTGGCCGCCACTGCCACCGCGGTGCCGGAACTGGATCCGCAGGGCGAGCGGTCCAGGGCGTAGGGGTTGCGGGTCTGGCCGCCGGCCGAACTCCAACCGGAGATCGACCGGGGCGAGCGGAAGTTGGCCCATTCGCTGAGGTTGGCCTTGCCCAGGATGACCACGCCGGCCTGGCGCAGGCCTTGCACCAGGAAGGCGTCGGGGACCGGGTGGAAGTCTTCCAGCGCCAGCGAGCCGGCGGTGGTGGCCATCGGGGTGGCGTCGATGTTGTCCTTGAGCAGGATCGGGATCCCGTGCAGCGGGCCGCGCAGCTTGCCGGCGGCGCGCTCGGCATCCAGTGCCGCCGCCTCGTTGCGGGCCAGCGGGTTGAGCGCGATCACCGAGTTCAGCGCCGGGCCGTTGCGGTCCAGCTCCACGATCCGCGCCAGGTAGGCCTGGACCAGGGCGCGGCTACTGGTTTCGCCACGCTCCATTGCAGCCTGCAGCTCGGCGATGCCGGCTTCGGCGTAGGGAAAGGACAATGCGGCCACCGGCGCGGCCGGCGCCGGGGTTGGCGTAGCAGGCAGGACGGGCGCGGGAGGCGGGTTGCGGCGGCAGGCGCCCGTGCCGATGCACAGCAGCGCGGATACCAGCAGTGCTGCCGCCGCACGCATCAGGCACTCCCCTTGGGCTCAATCAGCAGGCTACGCGGGCCTGCCGGGCTTGGCAATCACGCTGCCGCCGGCATCTGCGCGGCGGCGGTGCGCGGGCGCGGCGCTCAGGCCGCGCGCGAGGCGCGCTTGCGGTCAGTTTCGGAGCGGAACTTCTTGCGCAGGCGGATCTGCTGCGGGGTGACCTCGACCAGTTCGTCGTCGTCGATGAACTCCAGCGCCTGCTCCAGCGACAGCTTGATCGGCGGGATCAGGCCTTCGTCATCGTCCTTGCCGGCGGCGCGGAAGTTGGTCAGCTGCTTGCCGCGCAGCGCGTTGACGGTCAGGTCGTTGTCCTTGGAGTGGATGCCGACGATCTGGCCTTCGTAGATCTCCTCGCCCGGCTCGATCATAAGCCGGCCGCGCTCCTGCATCGCCATCTGCGCGTAGGCCGGGGACGGGCCGGTACCGTTGGAGATCAGCACGCCGTTCTGGCGCTGGCCGATGGTGCCGTCGGCCTTGGGTCCGTAGTGGTCGAACACGTGGAACAGCAGGCCGGTGCCGGCGGTAAGGGTGCGGAATTCGGTCTGGAAGCCGATCAGGCCGCGCGCCGGGATGATGAACTCCATGCGTGCACGGCCCTTGCCGTCGGGCTCCATCGCCTGCAGCAGGGCCTTGCGCTCGCCCAGCCGGCCCATCACGCCGCCCTGGTACTGCTCGTCCAGGTCCACGACCAGCTGTTCGTAGGGTTCCTGCATCACCCCGTCGATCTCGCGGATGATCACTTCCGGGCGCGAGACGGCCAGCTCGTAGCCCTCCCGGCGCATGGTCTCGATCAGGATCGACAGGTGCAGTTCACCGCGGCCGCTGACCTTGAACTTGTCCGCGTCCTCGGTGTCCTCGACCTTGAGCGCCACGTTGTGCTGGGTCTCGCGGACCAGGCGGTCGCGCAGCTGGCGGCTGGTGAGGAACTTGCCGCCGCTGCGGTCCTTGACCCCGGCGAACGGCGAGTCGTTGACCTGGAAGGTCATGCTGATGGTCGGCTCGTCCACGGTCAGCACCGGCAGCTGCTCGCTGTTGGCCGGGTCGCAGATGGTGTCGGAGATGCCCAGGCCCTCGATGCCGGAGATGGCGATGATGTCGCCGGCCTGCGCTTCCTTGACCTCGTGCCGCTCCAGGCCGTGGAAACCCAGCACCTGCAGCACTTTGCCGTTGCGCGACTTGCCTTCGCGGTCGATCACGCTCACCTGCATGTTGGTGCGGATGGTGCCGCGCTGGACCCGGCCCACGCCGATGATGCCGACGTAGTTGTTGTAGTCCAGCGAGGTGATGCGCATCTGGAACGGGCCTTCCAGATCCACCGGCGGTGGCGGCACGTGCTTGAGGATGGCCTGGAACAGCGGGGTCATGTCGCCCGAGCGTACGTCCTCGGTCAGTCCGGCGTAACCGTTCAGGCCCGAGGCGTAGACCACCTGGAAGTCGAGCTGCTCGTCGGTCGCGCCGAGGCGGTCGAACAGGTCGAAGGTCTGGTTGAGCACCCAGTCCGGACGCGCGCCGGGACGGTCGACCTTGTTGATCACCACGATCGGCTTGAAGCCCATCGCGAAGGCCTTCTGGGTGACGAAGCGGGTCTGCGGCATCGGCCCGTCCATCGCGTCGACCAGGATCAGCACCGAGTCCACCATCGACAGCACGCGCTCGACCTCGCCACCGAAATCGGCGTGGCCGGGGGTGTCGACGATGTTGATGCGGAATTCCTCGCCTTCCGGCGAGGTCCAGCGGATGGCAGTGTTCTTGGAGAGGATGGTGATGCCACGCTCCTTCTCCAGGTCGTTGCTGTCCATCACGCGCTCGCCGACCTGCGCGCGCTCGTTGAAGGTGCCGGACTGCTTGAGCAGCTGGTCGACCAGGGTGGTCTTGCCGTGGTCGACGTGGGCGACGATGGCGATGTTGCGCAGGTTCTGGATGGACATACGAGTACGGGAAAGGGCCGCGACGGGGGCGGCCGATGCGAAGTTGGGGAATGGTTCCCGATTATACGCTGCCGCGGGCGCCACGGCGATGACCCTGAACAAGGCGTTCACCGGGCCCCGCGTGCAAGCTGGAACCATTCCCCAACCGAGGTATCGCGAATGATCCAGGAAGTTTCCGGCGACATCCTGCTGAGCAAGGCCCACGCCATCGCCCACGGCATCGCTCCCAACGACGATTTCCATTCCGGCCTGGCGCTGGCCCTGCGCGAGTACTCCCCGGCGCTGTACAAGGATTTCCGCCACTACTGCCAGACCACCCACCCGGCGCCGGGCGAGCTGTGGACCTGGATGGGCGCCGATGGCCAGTACGTGGTCAACCTGTTCACCCAGGAAGGGGCCGAAGGCCGCCACGGCGGCAAGCCGGGCCGGGCGACCCTGCAGTACGTGCGCCATGCGCTCAAGGCGCTGCGCCAGGAAATCGACAAGGAAGGCTTCCGCAGCGTGGCCCTGCCGCGCCTGGCCACCGGCGTGGGCGGGCTGGAGTGGGAGCAGGTCAAGCCGCTGGTGGTCGAGGCGCTGGGCGACCTGGACATCCCGGTGGTGGTCTACACCACCTTCCACAAGGGCGAGCAGGCCGCCGAGCAGCTCTGATCGCCGGGCCCGGACGGGCCGCCGCCACCGGCCGCGTGCTAGGGTGGCGGCCCGTTCCCGCCCGCATAGTGAGCCTGCGATGTCCCTGACCGCCATTTTCGATACCGCCCGCGGCCCGATCCGGGTCGAGCTGCTGCCTGACCAGGCGCCGCTGACCGTGGCCAACTTCGTCAACCTGGCCCGCCGTGGCTTCTACGACGGACTCGGCTTCCACCGCGTGATCGCCGACTTCATGGTCCAGGGCGGCTGCCCGGAGGGCTCCGGCCGCGGCGGCCCGGGCTACCGGTTCGAGGACGAGACCGGCAACGGCGTGCGCCACGAGCGCGGCGTGCTGTCGATGGCCAACGCCGGCCCCAACACCAACGGCAGCCAGTTCTTCATCACCCACGTGGCCACCCCCTGGCTGGACGGCAAGCACACCGTGTTCGGCAAGGTGGTCGAGGGCCTGGACGTGGTCGATGCCATCGCCCAGGGCGATGCGATCCATTCGGTGAAGATCGAAGGCGACGCCGAGGCGGTGCTGGCGGCCAAGGCCGACCGGGTCGCCGAGTGGAACCGCCACCTGAGCGCCTGAACCGGGCGGTGACCGGGCCCGCGCCGGCTGGGCCGGGTCGGTCGCGCCGGGAGCGCGTGATAAAATAACCGGCTCCCGACCTGCGCCGGCCCCTGGTCCGGCCGGTCCTCGACCCGGACCGCCATGCGCTTCCTAGGTTTCCTGCTGATCGTCGGCCTTGCCGGCGGGCTCTATGCCTGGTGGTCCAAGGACCGCCAGCCCGAACTGCATCCGGACGACCCGCGCACCGCCACCGGCGAGGCCGGCATCGTGATGCTGGCCGCCGAATGGTGCGGCTACTGCCGCAAGCAGCAGGGCGATTTCGAGCGCGCCGGGGTGCGCTACCGCGTGCTCGATGTCGACCAGGCCGACGGTGACCGCGCGATGCGCGCCATCGGCGCCCGTGGCGTGCCGGTGACCGTGGTCGGCCAGCACGTGATTCGTGGCTATGACACCGCGGCATTGGACCAAAGGCTGACCCCGCTGGGCTACGACGTCTATTAACCTGCGCGGCGCCACGGCCACAGCAACGGCCCGCGCCATGCATCCCCCACCGTTCCAACGACTGAAGGACCCCCACCGATGAAGACCCCCGTTCGAGTTGCCGTCACCGGCGCCGCCGGCCAGATCGGCTATGCGCTGCTGTTCCGCATCGCTTCCGGCGAGATGCTGGGCAAGGACCAGCCCGTGATCCTGCAGTTGCTGGAGCTGCCGCTGGACAAGGCCCAGGCCGCGCTCAAGGGCGTGATCATGGAGCTGGAGGACTGCGCGTTCCCGTTGCTGGCCGGCATCGTCGGCACCGACGATGCGGAAGTGGCGTTCAAGGATGCCGACATCGCCCTGCTGGTCGGCGCGCGTCCGCGCGGCCCGGGCATGGAGCGCAAGGACCTGCTGCTGGAGAACGCGAAGATCTTCACCGCCCAGGGCGCGGCGCTGAACAAGGTCGCCTCGCGCGAGGTCAAGGTGCTGGTGGTCGGCAACCCGGCCAACACCAACGCCTATATCGCGATGAAGTCCGCGCCTGACCTCAAGCCGGAAAACTTCACCGCGATGCTGCGCCTGGACCACAACCGCGCGCTGAGCCAGCTGGCCGGCAAGGCCGGCGTGGCCGTGGGCGACATCGAGAAGCTGGTGGTGTGGGGCAACCACAGCCCGACCATGTACCCGGACTACCGCTTCGCCACCGCCAATGGCGTGTCGCTGAAGGACAGGATCAACGACGCCGACTGGAACGCCAACGAGTTCATCCCGAAGGTGGGCAAGCGCGGCGCGGCGATCATCGAGGCCCGCGGCCTGTCCTCGGCTGCTTCGGCCGCCAACGCCGCCATCGACCACGTCCGCGACTGGGTGCTGGGCAGCAATGGCAAGTGGGTGACGATGGGCGTTCCGTCCGATGGTTCCTACGGCATTCCGGAAGGCGTGATCTTCGGCGTGGCGGTGACCACCGAGAACGGCACCTACACGCGCGTGCGCGACCTGCCGGTCGACGCGTTCAGCCAGGCGGCGATCGACAAGACCCTGGCCGAGCTGGAAGAAGAACGCAGCGGCGTGGCCCACCTGCTCTGATCAGGGCGTCCCCGCAGTGCGAACCACAGGGCGGCTTCGGCCGCCCTGTCTTTTGGTTCTTCTACCCGTTGAGGAGGCATGGGTCTGCCGCGGCTCCCCCCGAAGTCAGGGGACTCCAGCGCTTTTCGGCCTCGCTGGATCCGGCATTCCCGGGTGGGTATGGAGCTTTCCTTTGAGAGGGGTATGACCGATGGCACATGTGGCCATCTGTGCCGGGAACCGGGCTTGCTGCCGTGCTAGGTTCCGGTTTTCCTTGATCGCAGGTGAGTACTGGCATGCGCATGACGTGGCCGATCCTGGGTATTCCGATGTTGGCTGCCGGCGCGCTCGCGCTGCAGGCGCAGGCGGCCGACGGTGGCTACCGGCAACCGCCGGAGCCCTTGCTGGGCGTGATGCGCGCGCCGCTCAATCCCTCGCCGGCCATCGACCCGACCGGCCAGCGCGCCCTGCTGGTGCGGCAGTTGCCGTATCCGTCGATCGAGCGCGTCGCAGAACCCTACCTGAAGCTGGCAGGCGTGCGCGTGGGGCCGCACAACCACAGTCGCCACGACTTCTCCAGCGGCTACGGCATCCGCACCTGCCTGGAGGGCTTCAGCCTGCTCGACCTGGCCAGCGGCAAGGAGACGCCGGTGACGCTGCCGGTGGGCGCCTGCCCCGGCTCCCCGGACTGGTCGCCCGACGGCCAGCGCTTCGCGTTCGACAACACCACCGATCGTGGCGTGGAACTGTGGGTTGGCGACGCCCGCGACGGCAGCGTGCGCCGGATCGAAGGCGTGCGTCTGAACACCATCCTCGGCGGCGGCGTGCGGTGGCTGGGCGGCAAGCGCGAACTGCTGGCCACCCTGGTGCCCGCCGACCTCGGCCCGATGCCGCAGAAGGCCGCGGTGCCGCCAGGTCCGGAGATGAAGGAGGCGATCGGCGGCAAGGGCGAGAGCAGCACCTACGAGGCACGCGACACGCTCACCGGGCCCGAGGATGAAGCCCTGTTCGACCATTTCGCCACTTCGCAGCTGGCCATCGTGGACGTGGCCACCGGCAAGGTGTCCAACGTCGGCAGGCCCGCCGTCTATGCCGATGTCGATGCCGCGCCCGATGGCCGCCACGTGCGGGTGCAGGTGCTCAAGCGCCCGTATTCCCATGTCACGACCTACGGCCGCTTTGCCCACGACGTGAACGTGATCGACCTGGCCGACGGCAGCGTGCGCACCCTGGCCAGCCTGCCGGTGGCCGATCGGGTGCCGGTACGCGGCGTGCCCACCGGCCCGCGCAACTTCGCCTGGCGCGCCAACCAGCCGGCCACGCTGGTCTGGGCCGAGGCCCTGGACGGAGGCGACTGGAAAGTGGAGGTGCCCGCGCGCGACCGCCTGCTGACCCTGGCCGCGCCGTTCGCCGGCACGCCGGGCGAGTTCGCGCGCACGAAGCAGCGCTTTGGCGGGCTGTCCTGGTTCGAGGACGGCGGGCGCGCGCTGCTGACCGAGTTCGATGCCAACCGCAACTGGCGCACCACCCGACTGGTGGATGCCGACCGCGCCGGCGACCCGGGCCGGGTGCTGTGGGACCTGTCCACCCACGAGCTGTACGCCAACCCGGGCTCACCGCAGGGCCGGGTGCTGCCGAACGGCGCCCGGGTGCTGCGCGAGGAAGGCGGCGCGCTGTTCCTCAACGGCAACGGCGCTTCGCCGCAGGGCGACCGGCCGTTCCTGGACCGCTACGACCTGGCCAGCGGGCAGACCGTGCGCCTGTTCCGCAGCGACGCGGCCGCCCTGGAGCGTGCGGTCGGATTCGCCGGCGGCGACACTTCCAAACTGCTGACCTGGCACCAGTCGCCGGCCGATCCGCCCAACCTGTTCCTGCGCACTCTGGGCCAGGCCCAGGCTGATGCCGCCACGGGCGAGGCGGCCTATGCCTCCACGCCGGTCGCCATCACACGGTTTCCCGACCCGGCGCCGCTGGCGCGCGGTGTGAACAAGCGCCTGGTCAAATACCCGCGCAAGGACGGCGTGGAACTGTCGTTCACCCTTTACACGCCGCCGGGCTACCAGGAAGGCACGCGGGTGCCGGCGATCCTGTACGCCTATCCGCAGGACTACGCCGATCCATCCAAGGCCGGCCAGGTCAGCGGCTCGGAACAGACCTTCACCCGCCTGAGCAACTATCGCCTGTTGCTGCTGGCCGGTTACGCGATCATCGACAACGCCGCGTTCCCGATCGTCGGCGACCCCAGGACCGCCTACGACACCTACCTGGAGCAACTGGTCGCCAACGCCGAGGCCGCGGTAGGCAAGGCGGTGGAACTGGGCGTGGTCGATCCGCAGCGGATCGGCATCACCGGCCACAGCCACGGCGCGCTGATGACCGCCAACCTGCTGGCGCATACCGACCTGTTCCGTGCCGGCGTGGCGTCCAGCGGTGGCTACAACAAGACCCTGACCCCGTTCGGCTTCCAGAACGAGCGCCGTTCGTTCTGGGATGCGCGCGAGGTGTACGACCAGGCCTCGGCGTTCTTCCACGCCGACAGGATCGACGAACCGCTGCTGATCGTGCACGGCAGCGACGACGCCAACCCGGGCACCGAGCCGACCCAGTCGCCGCGCCTGTTCCAGGCCATCCGCGGCAACGGCGGCACCACCCGGCTGGTGATGTTGCCGTTCGAGCCGCACTGGTATACCGCGCAGGAGTCCAACGAACATTTCGTCGCCGAAATGCTGGCCTGGTTCGACCGCTACGTAAAGCAGGCCCCGGCGGCCGCGGGCGCCCCTTGAGCCGGGACCGCGGCCGGGGTTGATCGGACCGATCAACCTGTCGTCCAGCGAGAAGCCGGGGAAACCCGGCTTTTTGCCGTTTGGAGACCGGATTTCGACCAAGGTCGCAGGGCCGGGGGCAGGGGCCGGGTCTATGCTCGGCTCGTCCCTTGGAGGGGAGTCGCCCATGCGCTACGAAGATTTCCATCGTCGTTCGATCGAGCAGCCCGAGGCGTTCTGGGCCGAGGCGGCCACCGCCATCGACTGGAACACCCCGCCGCACACGATCCTGGAATACGACCACCCGCCATTCCGCAAGTGGTTCGTCGGCGGCACCACCAACCTGTGCCACAACGCGGTGGACCGGCACCTGGCCGAGCGTGGCGACCAGCTGGCCCTGGTCGGCTGGTCCAGCGAGACCGGCAGCGTGCGCGAACTGACCTTCCGCCAGCTGCATCGCGAGGTGAACACGTTCGCCGCCGCGCTGTACTCGCTGGGCGTGGCCAGGGGCGACCGGGTGGTGATCTACATGCCGCACACCGTCGATGCGGCCATCGCCATGCTGGCCTGCGCACGCATCGGCGCGGTGCACTCGGTGGTGTTCGGTGGCTTCGCCTCGCACAACCTGGCCCTGCGCATCGATGATGCCCAGCCCAAGGTGCTGGTCTGCGCCGACGCCGGCCTGCGCGGCGGCAAGGTGATCCCGTTCAAGCCGATGGTTGACGAGGCCCTGGCGCAGTCCCAGCACCCGCCGGCGCACGTGCTGGTGGTCAACCGCGGCCTGGCCGGCGAGTTGCCGATGCAGCCCGGGCGCGACCTGGAGTACGGCCCGCTGCGCCAGATCCACGCCGACGCCGAGGTGCCGGTGGAATGGCTCGAATCCAACGAGCCCAGCTACATCCTCTACACCTCCGGCACCACCGGAAAGCCCAAGGGCGTGCAGCGCGACGTCGGCGGCTACGCGGTGGCGCTGGCGCTGTCGATGTGGTCGATCTACGACATCCGCCCCGGCCAGGTGTTCTTCTCCACCTCCGACATCGGCTGGGTGGTAGGCCATTCCTACAACGTGTACGGGCCGCTGATCGCAGGCGCGACCTCGATTCTGTACGAAGGGCTGCCGACTTCGCCCGACGCCGGCATCTGGTGGAAGATCTGCGAACGTTACGGCGTGCGCACCATGTTTTCCTCGCCGACCGCGGTGCGGGTGTTGAAGAAGCAGGATCCGGCGTTCCTGACCCGTTACGACCTGTCGAAGCTGCAGTACCTGTTCCTGGCCGGAGAACCGCTGGACGAGCCGACCGCCGAATGGATCACCGGTGCGCTGGGCAAGACCGTGATCGACAACTACTGGCAGACCGAGACCGGTTGGCCAGTGCTGAGCCTGATGCCCGGGGTGGAGATGAAGCCGGTCAAGCTCGGCTCGCCGGGCCTGCCGGCGCCGGGCTACAAACTGCGGGTGATCGACGAGAACACCGGGCTGGACGTGGGTCCGGGCGAGAAGGGCGTGCTGGCGATCCAGCCGCCGTTGCCGCCGGGCTGCCTGACCACGGTGTGGGGCAACGACGACCGCTTCATCGCCAGTTACTACAGCCACTTCAAGGAGCTGCTGTACAGCTCGCTGGACTGGGCGATCCGCGACGAGGACGGCTACACCTTCATCCTCGGCCGCACCGATGATGTGATCAACGTGGCCGGCCACCGCCTGGGCACGCGCGAGATCGAGGAGTCGGTGTCCAGTCACCCGCGGGTGGCCGAGGCAGCCGTCATTGGCGTGCACGACGAGCTCAAGGGCCAGGTGCCGGTGGTGTTCGCCACCCTCAAGAGCGGTGACGGCGACTCCACCGAGACCGCCGCGCAGATGATGCGCACGGTGACCGAGCAGCTCGGCGCGGTGGCGCGGCCCTCGCGGGTCTATGTGGTCAACGCGCTGCCGAAGACGCGCTCGGGCAAGTTGCTGCGGCGTTCGTTGCAGGCCCTGGCCGAGCACCGCGATCCGGGCGACCTGTCCACCCTGGATGACCCGAACGCGCTGGACGAGGTCAGGCGCGCGCTGGACCGCGGCGCCGACGCGGGAGGCTGACAGCCCCGCCGGCTCCTACGGCGGGCCGGGCAGGGGTTGGGAGGGGTCCAGGTTGCGCAGCAGCGACCACACCACCTCGCGGCCTTCGGGGTCGCGGCTGAGGTGGAAGCAGGCGGGCGTGCCGGTGGCGATGCGGCAGGTCGCGCCGGCGTCGTCCTTGCCCGGGACGATGTACAGGCCGCGGGCGTCGATCACCAGGCGCGCGTTCTCGCCCTCCAGGTCGCCGATGTCCCTGAGCGTGGCGCCTTCGCCGGTCAGCGGCCGACGCAGGCTGACCAGCAGGTCGGCACGCGCCCGTGGCATGCCGGGGACGGACAGGATGCCGCCATCGATGCGCAGGTCCGGCCAGGGTTCGGCATTCTCGGGCAGGCCACGGTACAGCGCATGCGGGATGCCGGCGTGGCTGCCGCTGGCGATCGAATCCAGCGCCGCCAGCAGGCCCAGGAAGTACAGCTTGCGCAGCTCCTGCTTGTGCCGATCGCCGTCGATGCCGCCGGCTTCGATCAGCACCGTGCCGGTGCCCCACTGCGCGGTCAGGTCGCCGAAGGCGCGCGCATTGAAGGTCTCGTCCCAGCGCGCGATGTGGCCGTTGATGTAGGGATCCAGCGCGATGCGGATGGCCGCGGCCACCTCGATCGCGCGGGCGCGTTGCGGGGTGACTTCGTTGGCCTGGTTGGGCGCCGGTGCGAGCAGGGCGATGGCCGTGCTGCGGTCCGAGTCGCCGACCCGGTAGTGGGGCTGCTGGTCGTGCAGGTTGAAGCCGAACGCCGGGCGCACGCGGTCGTGCAGTGCCTTGAGGGTGCGGCCTTCCGGTGTGGCCAGCATGCGCGCGTCGCGGTTGATGTCGATGCCCTGCGCGTTGCGCCGCTGGAAGCGCGCCGCGCCATCGGGATTGAGCAGGGGCAGGACGTGCAGGGTGGTGTTGGCGCGCAGGCGCTGCACCAGCGGATGCTGCGGATGCTGGCCAAGGAAGGTGAACAGGTCGGCCAGCGCCATCGTGCCGGTGCTTTCGTCGCCATGCATCTGCGACCACAGCAGTACCGTGGTCCTGCCCTTGCCCCAGCGGATGTGGCGCAACGGCCGGCCTTCCACGCTGCGGCCGATTTCTTCCACGCGGAAGCCGGCCCTGCGATCGAGCAGGGGCGTGGCAACCTGCCACCACTGCTCGGGATTGAAGTCCATCCGTTCCAGGCCGGGCGCGCGCAGGTCCGGATACATCGCGTCGACGGCGGACAGCCACGCCGGCGGCGGCGGGACCGGCGTGGGATCGATGGCGGGCAGGGTGGTCGTCGCCTGCGCGGGCGTGGGCGCGGCCCAGGTGCTGGCCAGAGCCAGCAGCAGGGCGGGGATCAGGGTCCTGGACATGGGGGTGGCGGGCCGCGGCAGGGCCCGACAGGGTGGTTTCGCCATGCCGGGATGTCAAACGGCGACGGGCCGCAGCAGCGCCCCGTCGCCAGCGTCCGTCAGCCGCGCTTTTCGATCGGCACGAACACCTGGTCTTCCGGCCCGGTGTAGTTGGCGCTGGGACGGATGATCTTGCCGTCGATGCGCTGCTCGATCACGTGCGCGCTCCAGCCGGAGGTGCGCGAGATCACGAACAGCGGGGTGAACATGTCGGTCGGCACGCCCATCATGTGGTAGCTGACCGCACTGAACCAGTCCAGGTTCGGGAACATCTTCTTGACTTCCCACATCACCGATTCCAGCCGCTCGGCGATGTCGTACATCTTCGTGTTGCCGGCCTCGGCCGACAGCTCGGCCGCCACCTGCTTGATCACCTTGTTGCGTGGATCGGACACGGTGTACACCGGATGGCCGAAGCCGATCACCACTTCCTTGCGCTCCACCCGCGCGCGGATGTCGACCTCGGCCTCGTCCGGGGAGTCGTAGCGCTTCTGGATCTCGAACGCGACTTCGTTGGCGCCGCCGTGCTTGGGCCCGCGCAGCGCGCCGATGCCGCCGCAGATGGCCGAGTGCATGTCCGAGCCGGTGCCGGCGATGACCCGGCAGGTGAAGGTGGAGGCGTTGAACTCGTGTTCGGCGTACAGGATCAGCGAGGTGTGCATCGCCCGCACCCAGGACTGCGGCGGCTTGCGGCCATGCAGCAGGTGCAGGAAGTGGCCGCCGATGGAATCGTCGTCGGTCTCCACCTCGATGCGCTTGCCGTTGTAGGCGTAGTGGTACCAGTACAGCAGCATCGAACCGAACGAGGCCATCAGCTTGTCGGCGATGTCGCGCGCGCCCGGATGGTTGTGGTCGTCCTTCTCCGGCTTGACGCAACCCAGAACCGACACGCCGGTGCGCATCACGTCCATCGGATGGGTGGACGGCGGCAGCTGCTCCAGCGCCACCTTGACCGCCGCCGGTAGGCCGCGCAGCGACTTCAGGGTGGCCTTGTAGGCGGCCAGCTCGGCACGGTTGGGCAGCTTGCCGTGCACCAGCAGGTGCGCGATCTCCTCGAATTCGCTGCTGGTGGCCAGGTCGAGGATGTCGTAGCCGCGGTAGGCCAGGTCGTTGCCGGTGCGGCCGACCGTGCACAGGGCGGTGTTGCCGGCGGCGGTGCCGCTGAGGGCGACGGACTTCTTCGGTTTGAAGGTGGACGGGGCGGCGGTGTCGCTCATGTCTATTCTCCGGTCGGTGGCGTCGGTGGCTCGGTGGTGTCGGGGGCGTGGCCCCGACCTACGGGGCGGTGCCGTAGGTCGGCCCCACGTGGCCGACGTGGATGGTTCGAGTGTAGGTCGGCCCCACGTGGCCGACAGATCTTCGGCCCCACGTGGCCGACGGCTCTTCTACGCGGCCGACGTGTGCGGGATGGGTTGTCTGGCGTCGGGGGCGTGGCCCCGACCTACCGGGTGAAGGTGGCGTCGAGTTTCTGTTCGAAGGCGTGGTAGCCGATCCGCTCGTACAGTTCCTCGCGGGTCTGCATCGTTTCGACCACCGACTTCTGGTGGCCGTCGCGGCGGATCGCCGTGTACACCGCCTCGGCGGCCTTGTTGGCGGCGCGGAACGCCGACAGCGGATACAGCTGGATCGCTACCCCGGCCGAGGCCAGTTCCTCGCGCGAGAACAGCGGCGTGGCACCGAACTCGGTGATGTTGGCCAGTACCGGCACCTTGACCGCATCGACGAAGCGGCGATAGGTACCCAGGTCGTAGGCGGCTTCGGCAAAGATGCCGTCGGCGCCGGCCTCCACGCAGGCCAGCGCGCGCTCGATGGCCGCGTCAACGCCCTCC
Source organism: Pseudoxanthomonas sp. (assembly GCA_018060215.1). Taxonomy (GTDB): domain Bacteria; phylum Pseudomonadota; class Gammaproteobacteria; order Xanthomonadales; family Xanthomonadaceae; genus Pseudoxanthomonas. The sequence goes on along the minus strand of JAGOWL010000008.1, from coordinate 2,775 downwards.
ATCTGGATCGCGTCGGTGCGCGCGATCAGGAAGAAGTCCGGATCGGTCTTCGCATCGGCGGCCGCCTTGACCCGGTCGACCATCTCGCCCAGCGACACGATCTCCTTGCCCGGACGGTGGCCGCAGCGCTTGGCGCCGACCTGGTCCTCGATGTGGCAGGCCGCCGCGCCGGCCTTGATCAGCGAACGCACGGTGCGGGCGATGTTGAACGCGCTGGGACCGAAGCCGGTGTCGATGTCCACCAGCAACGGCAGCTCGCACACGTCGGTGATGCGGCGGGTGTCGACCAGCACGTCCTCCAGGGTGTTGATGCCCAGGTCCGGCAGGCCCAGCGAGCCGGCCGCCACGCCGCCGCCGGACAGGTAGATGGCGCGATAGCCGGCGCGCTGCGCCAGCAGTGCGTGGTTGGCGTTGATTGCGCCGATCACCTGCAAGGGCGATTCGGCGGCAAGGGCGGCACGGAAGCGTGCGCCAGCGGAAGCGGGACGGGCCATGGTCGGTTCCTCGGCGCGCGGGGAGTGCACGCAGGGGCGCCAATGTGGCACCCTGTCACCCATTGATCAATCTTGATCGTTCCAATCAATGAATCCGGATGGACCGTGACCTGATCCCGGCTGCCGAAGCCTGCCGGATGCTGGGCATCAGCCCGGCCACGCTCTACGCCTACGTCAGTCGCGGGCTGCTGGAGTCGCGCCCGGGCCGGGACCATCGCAGCCGGGTCTACCGGCGCCAGGACGTGGAGCGGCTGGCCGAGCGCAAGCGCCTGGGCCGTGGCCCGGCCCGTGGCGCCGCCCAGAGCCTGGATCGCGGCCTGCCGGTGCTGGAGACCCGGATCTCGCTGATCCGCCCTGACGGCCCCTACTACCGCGGCCGTTCGGCCGTGGCCGCGGCCCGTGACGGTGCCACCCTGGAGGACATCGCGCGTCTGCTGTGGGATTGCGGCAGCCAGGATCCGTTCGCCGATCCGCCTGGCGACTGGCCGGCGTCGATCGCGCCGCTGGCCGGTGATGCCGAACTGCCGCCGCTGAGCCGGGCGATGGCGGCGATCCCGCTGCTGGCCCTGCACGTACCGCACTCCTTCCAGGCCGACCAGCCGACCCGGCACGCGGTCGCCGCGACCCTGTTACGGCAGAACGCGGCGCTGCTGGTGGCCCGGCATCCGGCCGGTCCGGTCCACCACCTGCTGGGCGAAGCCTGGCGTCCGGGCGATGCCGGCTTCGCCGAACTGGTGCGCGCGGCGCTGGTGCTGTGCGCCGACCATGAACTCAATGTTTCGGCCTTCGCCGCGCGTGTGGTCGCTTCCACCGGTGCGCACCTGCACGCCACCGTCTGCGCGGGGCTGGCCGCGCTCTCGGGTCCGCGTCATGGCGGCGCCACCGCGCGCGCCTGGGCCCTGATCGAGGCGGCGCGCGATTCGCGCGACCTCGGGCGCACGATCGCCAGCCGCTGGCGGCGCGGCGAGGACCTGCCCGGGTTCGGCCACGCGCTGTATCCGGACGGTGATCCGCGAGCGGCCACCCTGCTGGAGATGCTGCGCGCCACATCGGTGGATGCGGCGGCGCTGCGTTTGCTGGAGGAGGTGATCGCGGCGGCAGAAGCCGCCAGTGGCCGGCGCCCGAACGTGGACTTCATGCTGGCCGCCATCTGCCTGGCGCATGGCCTGCCGGCGGGGCCGGCGTTGTCGATGTTCGCCGCCGGCCGCCTGGCCGGGTGGTTGGCGCACGCGCTGGAGCAGCAGGCCCTGGGTGGCCTGATCCGCCCGCGCGCCAGCTACACCGGCCTGCAGCCGGAAGCCGACGCGGACGTGGCCCACGACTGAAACGAGCCGCCGGCCGACCGTCGGCTCCACCCAGGCCGGCGAGAGGCTTCTCTTGCCCGCTGTAGTGCCGACGGACGGTTGGCAGTGGCTCGGGGCGGCGGGCCGCGCAGCCGACTGGCAGCCGGCCACGCGGGGCGAACCCGGTCGGTCCTCAGGCCAGGCCTTCGGCCTTCAGGGCGCGCTGCACCCCGGCGTCGGCGTCCATGCGCGACTTGAAGGCGGCCAGTGCGTCCAGGCCCGACAGGTCCACGCCCAGGCCGCCGGCCCAGCGCAGGGTCATGTACAGATAGGGGTCGGCGAAGCTGCGGAAGCCGGCCAGCCACTGCCGGTCCTGCAGGCGGCGCTCGGCCGTTTCCAGCACGCTGCGCACACGCAGGCGCGCGGCGGCCTTGATCGCCTCGTACTGGGCCGGATCCTCGATGAACTTGCCCGGGGCGAACATCGGGATGAAGGCCGGGTGCAGGTCGGAATTGACGTACGACAGCCAGCGGAGGGCTTCGGCGCGCTGGCGGGCGCTGCCGTCGCCGGCCAGGCCGGCGGCCGGGAAGGTGTCGGCGATGTAGCCGGCGATGGCGGCGTTCTGGGCCAGGACGAAATCACCGTCCACCAGCAGCGGCACCGCGCCGGTCGGGTTGAGGGCGCGGTAGGCGTCGGACTTCATGGTGGCCGCGTCGACCACTTCGACCTCGAACGGCTGGCCGGTCCAGCACAGGTCGATGTGGATGGCGGTGGAGCAGGCGCCGGGCTTGGTATACAGCTTCATGGGGTCGGGTCTCGGACACGGGAAGGGGGCAACCCCGCGATTATCGCGGCCCCGGCGTTGTTTGTCCGTAGGTCGGCCCCACGTGGCCGACGGCGATGATGCGTGGCGTTCGAGGCGTGGCCCCATGTGCGTCGGGGCGTCGGGTGCGTGGCCGTCGGGGGCGTGGCCCCGACCTACGATGATGGGCGTGGCC
>JAGOWL010000184.1 GCA_018060215.1 Pseudoxanthomonas sp. | reverse complement strand
TGACCAGCTCCATCACTTCCATCAGGGTCTTGCCGGCGATGGCTTCGACGATCTGCTCGTTGGAAAGGGACATTGTGATTACCTTCTGAATGTTTTCTGGAAAGGGATTTCGGGAATCGTCGACGCGACTCAGGCCTCGGCCGGAGCCTCTTCAGCCGGCGCAGCTTCTTCGCCACCACCCTGCTGCTCGCCGACGGCCTTGACCGCGCGGGCAAACATGGTGGCCGGCTCGGCCAGGACGCGGGCCAGCATGGCCAGGGCCTGCTCGAGCGTCGGCAGCGACGCCAGGACCTCGACGTGGCTGGCCGGGTACAACTGGCCGCCGACGGCGACCAGCTTCGGCTGCAGCTTGTCGTTGCCCTTGGCGAACTCCTTGATCAGGCGACCGGCGGCGCCGGGCTCCTCGGTCGAGAACGCGTACAGCAGCGGACCCACGAGTGCGTCCTTGGTGCACTCGAACTCCGTGCCTTCGACGGCGCGCGCGGCCAGCGTGTTCTTGACGACTTTCAGGAACACGCCGTTTTCGCGGGCCTTCTTGCGCATCGCGGTCATCTGGGAGACCGTGGTGCCAGCGTACTCGGCGGCGATCAGGGAGTGCGCCTTGGCGGCGACGTCGGCCAGTTCGGCGACGACTTCCTTCTTCTGGGACAGATTGAGAGCCATAACACTCCTCCGTAGTTACTCCGCTCACAGCTCCTGCCGCTTGCGGTCCTGGGCGGCGCCCTTCCATGCGCGCCGGGGATGCCTCGGGCATCCCGGTGCTGGCCTTTCTGACCCGTACGCCCGATTGCTCGGCCGTGCCGGGAAAACTTCCAGAAGGCGGCACCATCTGCGCAGGCTTCAGGTCCTGGCGGACCCTTGATTAAGCGATCCCGCTGCATCGACGGCGAATCCCTGGCGAGGGTGAGCTTCCGTGCCCGTCATCGATGTGCGCCGACCGCACCTGCGGTCTTTGACGGCTGTCCCCGGCACGGGCCGGGAACTGCCCTCAAAACGTGCACCCGGGCCACCAGCGCGGCGGCCCGGGGTATTGCATTACTTCAGCGCCAGCGATGCCTGGTCGACGGTCACGCCCGGGCCCATGGTCGAGCTGAGCGAGATCTTCTGCAGGTACTGGCCCTTGGAGGTCGCCGGCTTGGCCTTGATCAGGTCCAGCAGCAGCGCCTGCAGGTTCGACTTCAGCGCGTCATCGCCGAAATCGGCCTTGCCGATGGTGGCGTGGATGATGCCGGCCTTGTCGGTGCGGTAGCGCACCTGGCCCGACTTGGCGTTCTTCACCGCCTCGGCCGGGTTCGGCGACACGGTGCCGACCTTCGGGTTGGGCATCAGGCCGCGCGGACCGAGCACCTGGCCGAGCTTGCCGACCACGCGCATCGCATCGGGGGTGGCGATGACCACGTCGTAGTTGAGCTCGCCGGCCAGCATGCGCTCGGCCAGTTCATCCATGCCCACCGCCTCGGCACCGGCGGCCAGCGCCTCGTCGGCCTTGGCGCCAGCCGGGGCGAACACCGCCACGCGCACGCTTTTGCCGGTACCGGCCGGCAGCACGGTCGAGCCGCGCACCTGCTGGTCGGACTTGCGGGCATCAACGCCCAGGCGCACGGCCACGTCCACGGCCTCGACGAACTTGGCCTTGTTGAAACCCTTGATGATCTTGAGCGCGTCGTCGATGGGGTAAGCCTTGCCCGGCTCCACCGCCGCCTGGATCGCCTTCTGTCGCTTGTTCAATGCCATGTCCTCAGCCCTCCACCGTCAGGCCCATCGAACGGGCCGAGCCCGCGATGGTGCGCACAGCCGCGTCCAGGTCGGCCGCGGTCAGGTCGGGTTCCTTCGCCTTGGCGATTTCCTCGAGCTGCTTGCGGGTGACCTTGCCCACCTTCTCGGTGTTGGGGCGCTTGGAGCCGGAGGTGACGCCGGCGGCCTTCTTGAGCAGCACGGTGGCCGGGGTGCTCTTGGTGACGAAGGTGAAGGTACGGTCCGAGTAGGCCGTAATGATGACCGGGGTCGGCAGACCCGGTTCGAGCTTGGAGGTCGCTGCGTTGAACGCCTTGCAGAACTCCATGATGTTCAGGCCGCGCTGGCCCAGGGCCGGGCCGACCGGCGGCGAGGGGTTGGCCTGGCCGGCCTTCACCTGCAGCTTGATGTAACCGACTACTTTCTTTGCCATCTCTATGCTCTCCGGGTGCAAGCGCCTGGATCACAGGCTCCCCATCGTTCCGGGAATCACGCGTCCCGGCATCGCGTTGTAAACAGGTCCTTCGCAGGACTCCTTGCGCAGCAAAGGCCGCCAGGGTCGGCGGCCAGTGCGGGCGCCCGGCTGTCCCGGGCAGGGAGCCGAGCATGATAACAGGTTTTGGGGACCTCCGGGGGGAGGCCTTTCCGGAGACTCAGGGACGCCGGACTCAGGCCTTCTCGACCTGGCCGAACTCCAGCTCCACCGGGGTGGAACGGCCGAAGATCAGCACCGCCACGCGCAGGCGGCTCTTCTCGTAATTGACTTCCTCGACCACGCCGTTGAAGTCGTTGAAGGGGCCGTCGGTGACCCGGACCATCTGGCCCGGCTCGAACAGCACCTTGGGCTTGGGCTTTTCCACGCCGTCCTGGACCCGCTGCAGGATCGCGTCGGCCTCGTCGTCGCGGATCGGCAGCGGACGGTCGGCAGTGCCGCCGATGAAGCCCATGACCCGCGCCGTCTCCTTCACCAGATGCCAGCTCTCGGAGTCGATGCGCGGGATGCCGCCTTCGTCGTGGGTCTGGATCTGGACCAGCACGTAGCCGGGGAAGAACTTGCGCTCGGAGCGGCGCTTCTGCCCGGCGCGCATCTCGATCACTTCCTCGGTCGGAACCAGCACCTCGCCGAAGCGCTCTTCCATGCCGTTACGGACAATGCGGTCGCGCAGCGCCTGGGCGACGCTCTTCTCGAAACCGGAATAGGCATGGACCACGTACCAACGCTTCACTGCGGCATTCTCCTTCAGCGGCCGAGGTTGAGGAACAGCTCGATCGCCCATTTCACGATGAAGTCGAAACCGGCCAGGACCAGGCTGATGATGATCACCACGGCGATCACCACCCAGGTCATGCGGGTGGTTTCCTGGCGGGTCGGCCAGACGACCTTGCGCAACTCGAAGCGGGATTCGGACAGGAACTCACGGGCCTCACGGCCCTTGCTGCTGACCAGGAACACGCCCGTGCCGGCCACCAGGCCGGCGACGACCGCCAGTCCGCGCAACTGCGGGGCCCAGTCGCCCAGGCGGGCGGCATTGGCCGGCGTGGAGAACCAGTACCAGACGAACAGCCCACCCAGCACCAGCAGCGCGGCGATGACGTATTTGACGATGTCGCCGCCAGAGGCGGGGCTTGCCGGGTTGGTCTTGCTGTTCAAGTCGCTGTCGCTCTCTTGCCATTGCGGCCGGGACGGCCTGCCCGGTGGGCTCGGGGGAAGTGGCACGCCAGGAGGGACTCGAACCCCCAACCTGCGGTTTTGGAGACCGCTGCTCTGCCAATTGAGCTACTGGCGTACGCGTGGAACCGTCGCTTCCCTGAGACGGCGAAGGCGGACCGGGCTTCCGGACCGCCTTTGCCCGCCGGATCATCCGACCCGGGCCAGCCAGGCAGGCTTGCACCCGCCCGGCCGGTTGCTTACTTGATGATCTTCGCCACCACGC
>JAGOWL010000063.1 GCA_018060215.1 Pseudoxanthomonas sp. | reverse complement strand
CGCGATGAATGGCCGGCCGTGGCCGAACGCATCCAGCGCCTGGGCCTGTCCCTGGCCGACCTGCTCAACCCCACGGGGAACCACTGATGAACGTTGTCGCTGCCCACAACCCCGACACTGCCCACGCCGGTTCCGGGCCGGTTGTCTCCGCCCGCGGCCTGCGCAAGGCTTACAAGAACAAGGTCGCCGTGGCCGGCGCCGATTTCGAGATCGGTGCCGGCCGCATCGTCGGCCTGATCGGCCCCAACGGCGCCGGCAAGACCACCGCATTGAAGGCCATCCTCGGCCTGACCCCGTTCGAGGGCGAGCTGCGGGTGCTGGGCAAGGACCCGCGCAGCCAGCGCGATGAACTGATGAACGATGTCTGCTTCATCGCCGACGTGGCGGTGCTGCCGCGCTGGATGCGGGTACGCGAGGCGATCGACTTCGTCGCCGGCGTGCATCCGCGCTTCGACCGGGCCAGGTGCGAGCGCTTCCTGGCCAACACCCAGTTGCATCCGAAGCTGCGGGTGCGCGAGATGTCCAAGGGCATGATCGTGCAACTGCACCTGGCCCTGGTGATGGCCATCGACGCGCGCCTGCTGGTGCTGGACGAGCCGACCCTGGGCCTGGACATCCTCTACCGCAAGCAGTTCTACCAGCGCCTGCTGGAAGACTACTTCGACGAGGACAAGACCATCCTGGTCACCACCCACCAGGTCGAGGAGATCGAGCACATCCTCACCGACGTGCTGTTCATCCGCGACGGAGCGATCGTGCTGTCGGCGCCGATGGAAGACGTGGCCGAGCGCTACACCGAGGTACTGGTGAACACCGATGCCCTCGAGGCCGCCCGCGCCCTGGGCCCGATCGATGAACGCGCGCTGCCGTTCGGCAAGACCGTGCTGCTGTTCGACGGCGCGCCTTCCGGCGTGACCCGGGCGCAGTTGGCCGCCCTGGGAGAAACCCGCAACCCCGGTCTGGCCGACCTGTTCGTGGCCACCATGAAGGGAACCTACGCATGAACGCCATCCCCGCCTCCCCCGCCAAGGCCCCGGTCCCGCACGCCACCGCCAAGTTCAAGTGGCTGCTGCGGCGCGAGTACTGGGAGAACCGTGGCGGGTTCTTCTGGGGCCCGGTGATCGCCGGCGCGATCATCGTCGGACTGAACCTGATCCTGGCGGTGATCGGCTCCATCGCCGCGCGCCGCAGCATGGGCAGCAGCGGTTTCGTGTTCGACCACGCCGACACCCACGAGGTCGGCCAGGCACTGGGCGCCATGGGCGACGGCATGCTGGTGGGCGGCGTGATCGTGGCCTGCATCGTGCTGGCCTTCGTGGTGTTCTTCTACGCCCTGGGCTGCCTGTACGACGACCGCCGCGACCGCAGCATCCTGTTCTGGAAGTCGCTGCCGGTGTCGGACGGCCAGATGGTGTTGTCCAAGCTGGCCTGGGCGCTGGTACTGGCGCCGGTGCTGGCGGTGGCCATCGGCCTGCTGATCGGCCTGGCGCTGTGGCTGATCTCGGCCCTGACCATCACCGTCAACGGGGTGCCGGCCGCGCACGCGGTGTTCACCCAGTCGCACCCGCTGCGGATCATCGGCGGGGTGCTGGCCTGCCTGCCGGTGTACATGGCCTGGGCCCTGCCGACCATCGGCTGGCTGATGTTCTGCTCGGCCGCCGCACGCAGCAAGCCGTTCCTGTGGGCGGTGCTGGTGCCGGTGCTGGCCTGCGTGGTGATCTCCATGACCACCATCCTGCCCGGCGTGGCCATCGCCCACGACAGGGTCTGGTACACCCTGGCCTACCGCGGCCTGTTCAGTGCGGTCCCGGGTGCGTGGTTCCCGACCATCAGCGGCGTGGTCGACAGCTCCAGCGCGATCAACACCCCCGACGACCTGGCCGGTGCCATCAACCTGGCCCGCAGCTGGCAGGCCTTCGCCAGCGCCGACCTGTGGATCGGCGCGGTGGTCGGCATCGCCCTGATCGCCGCGGCCATCCGCCTGCGTCGCTGGCGCGACGAGGCCTGAGCGGCCCGCCCACGAACACCACCACCGCATCCTGGAGACCCCGACATGCGCATCCCCCTGTTTGGCCTGTTGCTGCTCGCTCCCCTGGCGGCCGCCGCCAGCGACAACTGCAAGCACTCGTCGCCACGTACCCTGGCGCTGGACCTGGCCGGGGTGAAGACGGTCCGGGTCGAAACCCAGGAGCACGACGTGCGCCTGCGCGCCGCCCCCGGCGCCAGCCATGCCCTGCAGGGCCGCGCCTGCGCCAGCCAGCCGGAATGGCTGGCCGACCTGACCCTCACCCAGGAGCGCCAGGGCGACACCCTGGTGGTGCGCGCCCGGCGCGAACGCGAAGGCGGCCTGTCCAACCTGTTCGGCAACAATTACGCGCGGCTGGAGCTGTCCGGCACCGTGCCCGACCACCTGCCGGTGCAGCTGGTGGTCGGTTCCGGCGACGGCTTGCTGGAGGGCGCCGCCTCGGCCAGCGCCGATGTCGGTTCCGGCGACGCCGGGCTGCGCGGGATCCGCGGTGCGGTGACCGCCAAGGTCGGCTCCGGTGACATCGAGGTCGATGGCGCCGGCTCACTGAAGGTGCTGTCGATCGGCTCGGGCGATGTCAGCGCCCGCAACATCGGTGGCAAGGTTGAGGTCGGCAGTATCGGTTCGGGCGACTTCGAGCTGGACGGCGCGCATGGCGACGTGAAGATCGGCTCGATCGGCTCGGGCGATGCCGACCTGCGCAACGTGTCCGGTGCGGTGCGGGTGGATTCGATCGGTTCGGGCGACCTGGACGTGCGCGGCGCGGGCAGCCTGTCGGTCGGATCCGTCGGCAGCGGCGACGTCCGCCACCGCGACGTGCGCGGCGCCATCGACCTGCCGCGCAAGCGCTGATCCGGCAAACCCAAGCCCATAAGACCTGAGAGGAATGCCGACATGAACCCGACGCGCATCCGCACTGCCCTGCTGCCGCTGCTGCTGGCCGGCCTGCTGCCGCTGGCCGGCCTCGCCGCCGAACCGGCCAAGGGCCCGATCCAGCGCGAGCTCAGCGCCGAACTGGCCGAGGCCCGCCGCGAAGTGCGCGCCGAACTGGCCAGCGCCCGCGCCGAACTGGAGACGGAAAACCTGGACGTGGGCAACAGCCTGCGCCTGGGCAAGGCCGGCAATGGCGCCGGCGAGGCACTTCCGAAGGCGGAAATCACTCCGCGCGGCGACTTCCTGATCGAAGGCGAGGCGGTGGCCATCGACGCCGGCCAGCGCAAGCAGTTGCTGGCCTACCGGGGCCATGTCATCGACATCGCCAGGGCCGGCATCGACATCGGCGAGCGCAGCGCGCAGATCGCCATCGACGCGGTCGACCGCGGCCTGTTCAGCCTGATCGTCGGCGCCCTGACCGGCAGCCTGGAGCACAAGCTGGAGAAGACCATCAAGGCGACGGTGGAGCCGGGCGTGCTGCAGATCTGCCGCAGCCTGCCTTCGCTGCTGGACTCGCAGCAGCGCCTGGCCGCCAGCCTGCCGCAGTTCCGCCCCTACGCCACGCTGGAGGCGGACGACGTGGCGGACTGCGAGAACGAAGTCCGCAACGAATTCGCCCGCCGCTGACCCGGAGCCACGCCATGAACCGATTCCACCCCATTGCCCTGGCCCTGGTGCTGCCACTGGCCGCCTGCGGCCGCAACGACCCACCGCCGCCGCCGGCGCCGCCACCGGCACCCGCGGCCGATCCGGGTGCCTCGCCGCCGGTCGTGGGCATGGTCGGTCGCAGGATCCAGGACGCGCTGGACGCGGCCAGCGCCAAGCTGGCCACCGCCAACATCCCGGTGGGTGCGCGGATCCACGAAGGCGTCCGCGTCGACGACTCCGGCACCGCGCTGCCCAAGGCCGAGATCACCCCGCAGGGCGACCTGCTGGTGGAGGGCAAGGCGGTGCCGGTGGACGCGGCCCAGCGCCAGCTGCTGCTCGACCACCGCGCCAACCTGGTCGCCATCGCCCAGGCCGGCATCGCCATCGGTGCCCAGGGTGCGGACCTGGGCATGCAGGGTGCCTCGCTGGGCCTGAAGGCGGCCGCCGGTGCACTGAAGGGCGCGCTCAGCGGCAACGCCGAAGAGTTCGAAAAACAGATGGAAGCCGAAGGCAAGCGGATCGAGGAACAGGGCCGCCAGCTGGAGGCCGAGGCCGACCGCATGATCTGCGCGCGCATGCCCGCCCTGCTCGCTTCGCAGAACGCACTGGCCGCCGCGCTGCCCGCATTCGCGCCCTACGCCACGATGGACGATTCCGACGTCAAGGACTGCGGCAGCAACCGCAATGCCGATGTCGCCTTCGATCTGGCCGATGGCGCCGGTGCCGCCACCGCCCAGCCGGATGCCGGCGAGGCGATGGACGCGGCCGCCGAAGCCGATGCGGCGGCAACAGGTGCTTCGACGAAACAGTAGGACAGAAGTCCGATGCCGTCCCCGAAGGCCGGGGCGGCGGAGGGAGGGTTCGCCGGTGCGGCGCAATTGCCTTCTCCCAGGCGGGCCCTGGCTTCAGCCCCCGCCGCCACCGGCCTTGCCGTGGATGCCGCCCTGGGCCAGCAGCGCCGGATCCAGCAGCGGCTTGAGCTCCCGGGCCGGCAGGCCGGTGACTTCCATCGCCACCTCCAGCACCGGCCGGCCCTGGCTGTAGGCCTGCTTGGCGATGGCCGCGCCCTTCTCGTAGCCGATCACCGGATTGAGCGCGGTGACCAGGATCGGGTTGCGTTCCAGCGCCTCCTGCACGCGCCCGTGGCGCACCTTCAGCCCGGCGATGGCCGAGTCGGCCAGCAAACGCGACACATTGGCCAGCAACTGGATCGATTCGAGCAGGTTGGCCGCGATCAGCGGCAAGGCCACGTTGAGCTGGAAATTGCCGGTCTGCCCGGCCACCGTGATCGCCATGTGGTGTCCGATCACCTGGGCGGCAGCCATCACCGTGGCCTCCGGGATCACCGGATTGACCTTGCCCGGCATGATCGAACTGCCCGGCTGCAGCGCCGGCAGCTCGATCTCGCCCAGGCCGGCCAGCGGGCCGGAGTTCATCCAGCGCAGATCATTGGCGATCTTGATCAGGGCCACCGCCAGGGCATTGAGCTGGCCGGACAGCTCGACCGCATCGTCCTGCGCGGCCAGGCCCTCGAACTTGTCGGCCGCGCTCTCGAATTTGCTGCCGGACAGCGTCGAGAGGACCCGCGCCGCCTTCGCGCCGAAGCGCGGATCGGCATTGATCCCGCTGCCGATCGCGGTGCCGCCCAGCGGCAGCCGGCGCAGGCGCTTGAGGCTGTCCGCGATCCGCCCCTCGGCCGAGGCCAGCTGCGCGGCCCATGCGCCGAATTCCTGTTCGAAGGTCAGCGGCATCGCGTCCATCAGGTGGGTGCGGCCGGTCTTGACCACCCGGCGCAGTTCGCGGCCGCGCCGGTCGATGGTGCGGCGCAGGTGCTTGAGCGCCGGCAGCAGGTCCTCCACCACCGCCAGTTGCGCCGAGACGCGGATCGCGGTGGGAACCACGTCGTTGGAACTCTGGCCCAGGTTGACGTGGTCGTTGGGATGGACCACGACCGCGCCGGCCTGGCCCGAGGCAGCCCCCATCCGGCTCGACGCCAGGCTGGCGATCACCTCGTTGGCGTTCATGTTCGAAGAGGTGCCCGAACCGGTCTGGTAGATGTCCACCGGGAACTGCGCGTCCCAGTCGCCGGCAGCCACCTCCAGCGCTGCACCGCGCACCGCCGCGGCCACGCCCTGGGGCAGCAGGCCCAGGCCGGCATTGACTTCGGCCGCGGCGGCCTTGACCAGGCCCAGCGCGCGGATGAAGCCGCGCGGCATCGGCCGGCCGGAGACCGGGAAGTTGAGCACCGCCCGCTGGGTCTGCGCGCCCCACAGGGCATCGGCGGGCACCTCCAGTTCGCCCATGGAGTCGTGCTCGATGCGGGTGCGCGGCGCGGGCGACGCAGGGGTCGGGCCGGCCGGCGCCTTGCCGCGCCGGCGGTTGGATGTCTGGCTCATGACCGTCTCCAACGGGGATGGACTCCGGCGGGCGACCGGCAACGCCGGTGGCTGGCTGAGGCTGGGCAGCATACGCCAGCGCGCACCCGCCCCTGCGCTGCGCGGCGGCCTCCGGGCGCAAGCCGGGCGCGCAGGCCCTAAAATGGCCGTCCCCCTTGCCCCAGCCAGCCGCCCCCATGACGGACTCCGCCCTGCTTGCCCTTTCGCCGCTCGATGGCCGCTACGCCGCCAAGGTCGACGCCCTGCGCCCGATCTTTTCCGAATACGGCCTGATCCGGGCCCGGGTCCAGGTCGAGGTGGAATGGCTGCTGGCGCTGGCCGCCGAACCGGGAATCGTCGAGCTGGCGCCGTTCCCGGCCGCCGCCCAGGCGCGCCTGCGCGCGCTGGCCGAGGGCTTCTCCATCGCCGATGCGGCCCGGGTCAAGGAGATCGAGCGCACCACCAACCATGACGTCAAGGCGGTGGAGTACTTCATCAAGGAACGGCTCAAGGACGACGCCGAGCTGGGGCCGGCGCTGGAATTCGTCCACTTCGCCTGCACCAGCGAGGACATCAACAACCTGTCCTATGCGCTGATGCTGCGCCAGGCCCGCGACACGGTGTTGCTGCCGACACTGGACGAGGTCATCGCCCGGCTGCGCGCGCTGGCCCACGCCCAGGCCGCCCAGTCGATGCTCTCGCGCACCCACGGCCAGACCGCCTCGCCGACCACCCTGGGCAAGGAAGTGGCCAACGTGGTGGCCCGGCTGCAGCGGCAGCGCGCGCAGATCGCCGCGGTCGAGCTGACCGGCAAGATCAACGGCGCGGTCGGCAACTACAACGCACACGTGGTCAGCTACCCGGACGTGGACTGGCCGGCGTTCGCCCGGCGCTTCGTCGAAGGCCTGGGCCTGCCGTTCAACCCCTACACCACCCAGATCGAGCCGCACGACAACATCGCCGAGCTGGGCGACGCGGTGCGCCGCGCCAACACGATCCTGATCGACCTGGCCCGCGACGTGTGGGGCTACATCTCGCTGGGCTACTTCCGGCAGAAACTGAAGGAAGGCGAGATCGGTTCGTCGACCATGCCGCACAAGGTCAACCCGATCGACTTCGAGAACGCCGAGGGCAACTTCGGCATCGCCAACGCACTGTTCGAGCACTTCTCGGCCAAGCTGCCGGTCAGCCGCTGGCAGCGCGATCTGACCGACTCCACCGTGCTGCGTGCCCTGGGCACCGCCTTCGGCCACACCCAGGTGGCGCTGGATTCGCTGGGCAAGGGCCTGGGCAAGCTGACCGTGAACCCCGAGCGCCTGGACGCCGACCTCGACGCCGCATGGGAAGTGCTGGCCGAGGCCGTGCAGACGGTGATGCGCCGGCACGGCCTGGCCAATCCCTACGAACAGCTCAAGGCCCTGACCCGCGGCCGCGACGGCATCGATGCGCAGGCCATGGGCGCCTTCATCGCCTCGCTGGACCTGCCGGCCGACACGCGTGCGCGGCTGCAGGCACTGACCCCCGGCAGCTACACCGGCCTGGCGCAACGGCTGGCCAGGGACATCTGACCGGTGCGCCTGGCCTGCGCCCTGGCCGCGACCCTGGCCCTGGCTGCCTGCCGCGGCCCGCTGCCACCCGCCTCCGCCACGCCACCGGAACCGGCGCCCGCCGCGCCCGCCCTGTCCGCCGACCCGGTTCCTGGCTGCCCCGCCGATGCCGGGGTGATGGACGGCTGGGATGACCGTGCGCCACCACGCAAGGTCTTCGGCAACGTGTACTACGTCGGCACCTGCGGCATCACCGCCCTGCTGGTGACCTCGCCGCAGGGCCACGTGCTGCTGGACGGCGCCACCGCGGCCGCCGGTCCGGCGATCGTCGCCAACATCCGGGCGCTGGGTTTCGACCCGGCCGCCATCCGGTTCATCGTCAACTCGCATGAGCATTCCGACCACGCCGGCGGCCTGGCCCATCTGCAGGCCGCCAGCGCGGCCCGGGTGCTGGCCCGGGCACCGGCCGTGGCAACCCTGGAGCGTGGCGCGGGCGATCGCGACGACCCCCAATCCGGCGTTCTTGACCACTTCCCGCCGCTGGACGCGGTGCAGCCCCTGGCCGACGGCCAGGTGGTCCGCGTCGGCGACCTGGCCCTGACCGCGCACGCCACCCCCGGCCATGCTCCGGGGGGCACCAGTTGGACCTGGGTGTCCTGCCAGGATGGGCGCTGCCTGGACCTGGCCTATGCCGACAGCCTGACCGCGGCGGCGGACGCGCACTACCGGTTCTCCGACCACCCCGCCTACCTGGCCGCGTTCGGTCGCAGCATCGATGCGGTGGCGTCGCTGCCCTGCGACATCCTGCTGACGCCGCACCCGCTGGCATCGAACCTGTTCGCGCGCATGGACGGCACCGCAGCCCTGGTCGACCGCGATGCGTGCAGGCGCTACGCCGCCGCCGCGCGCGACCGCCTGGACCGGCGCCTGGCCGATGAAGCCGCCGCCACGCCGGCGGCCGCCGGCCCCCACGGCCACGACCCTCACCCGGAGACCGCCCGATGAACACCGGCAAGCCGAAACCGCCAGGCGCCGCGCGCAAGACGGCCCCGCACCGGCGCGGGGCCGCGCCCGCACGGCCCGGCACCGATGCCCTGCCACCGATCGAAGTCGACGGCAGCGTGCTGCCGCCGCTGGGCATGGATCCGGCGGTGTTCCTGCGCGATTACTGGCAAAAACGCCCGCTGCTGGTCCGCAACGCCTTTCCCGGCCTGCACAGCCCGCTGCAACCGGAGGATCTGGCCGGACTGGCCTGCGAGGAAGGCACCCTGTCGCGCCTGGTCCAGCACGACCGCGCCAGCGACGGCTGGAGCGTGCGCCACGGACCGTTCCCCGAGGAGGCATTCCCCGGCCTGCCCGACCACGACTGGACCCTGCTGGTCCAGGACGTGGACAAGTGGGACCCGGACGTGGCCGCGCTGCTGGAACACTTCCGCTTCCTGCCGCGCTGGCGGATCGACGACATCATGGTCAGCTTCGCCGCCACCGGTGGCTCGGTCGGCGCCCACGTGGACCAGTACGACGTGTTCCTGCTGCAGACCCATGGCCAGCGCCGCTGGCTGATCGACGCCCGTCCCGATGCCCCGCTGGGCTTCCGCGATGGGGTCGAACTGAAGCTGCTGCGCCAGTTCGAGCCCAGCCACGACTGGGTGCTGGGCCCGGGCGACATGCTCTACCTGCCGCCGGACGTGCCCCACCACGGCATCGCCGTCGATCCCTGCCTGACCGTCTCGGTGGGCATGCGCGCCCCGTCCTCGGCCGAACTGATCGGCGACTGGCTCGACGACCTGCTGGCCGGCGCCGACGAGTCGATCCGCTACCGCGACCCGGACCTGGCCCTGCCCGCCGATCCCAACGAAATCGACGCGGCGGCGATGGAGCGGGTGGTGGCCGCACTCAACGCGATCCGGATGAACGACCCGGACCGGCTGGGCGACTGGTTCGGCCGCTTCATCACCACCTACCGCGCCGCCGGCGAGGTGGTGGCGCGCGGCGACGAGCGCCCGCGTATCGAACTGGAGTGGGACCTGGCCCAGGGCGCCAGCCTGCACCGCCACCCGGCCTCGCGCCTGGCCTGGCGACGCAAGCGGCGCGGGGCCAGCCTGTTCTGCAGCGGCCTGGCGCTGGACCTGCCGGTGGCCGACGCGCGCCTGCTGGCCGCCTGCGGACAGCTGGACCAGCGCAGCTGGGAAGCGCTGTCGGCCGCAGGGCGCGAGGCAGCCTTCGCCCTCTACCAGGCCGGCCACTACGCCCTGCTGGCCGACGATCCGGACGCGGACTGAAGTGAACCGGGCCGGGCCACGGCGCCTGCGGTCCGGGCCGACGCCCGGGCCTGGTCCACGGCGAGTGTGAACCTGCGCAGTCCAGGGCCCCGCCACGGCGGGCAATCCTGACCTTGGTCTAGGCCCCTGAATGGGCGATGGGGGTTATACTTTTGCGGCTGTCACGCCCGCCAGGCAATGCCGGGACCGATACCGGCCAGGCCCCCCACCCCAGACGCGACATCCATTGTGGACAACCTAATCAAGCAGTTTGCGCAGTCTTCGCAACTCGGCAGCAATGCCGCCTACATCGAGGACCTGTACGAACAGTACCTGGTCTCCCCCGACAGCGTGGATCCGAAGTGGAAGACCTACTTCGACGGGTTCAAGGGCCGCGAGGCCGGCGACGTCCCCCATTCGGCGGTCATCGCCCACGTCGCCGAGGCGGCCCGCCACGCCGCCGTTGCCGGTCCGGCCACCGCCGGTGGCGGTGACGAGCGCGAGCGCAACGTCGGCCGCCTGATCACCGCCTACCGCTCGCGCGGCCACCTGGGCGCGAACATCGACCCGCTGGGCCTGACCCCGCCGATGAACCCGCCGGACCTGGACCTGGCCTTCCACGCCCTGTCCGATCGCGACCTGGACGGCGAGTTCAGCACCGGCGGTGTCGCCGGCCAGCCACGGATGAAGCTGCGCGACCTGCTCGCGCGCCTGCGGGCGACCTATACCGGCTCCATCGGCGCCGAATTCATGCACATCCCGCAGGTGGAGCAGCGCCAGTGGCTGTACCAGCGGCTGGAAACGGCCGGCGGCAACTACGGCCTGGACCCGGCCACGCGCACCCGCATCCTGGAGCGGCTGACCGCCGCCGAAGGCCTGGAGCGCTACCTGCACACCAAGTACGTGGGCCAGAAGCGCTTCTCGCTGGAAGGCGGCGACGCCCTGATCCCGCTGCTGGACACGGTGGTGCGCCAGTCCGGCATCGACCAGGTCAAGGACATCGTGATCGGCATGGCCCACCGTGGCCGCCTCAACGTGCTGGTCAACACGCTGGGCAAGAACCCGCGCAGACTGTTCGACGAATTCGAGGGCAAGTTCGAGCACGACGAACGCGCCCACGCCGGCGACGTGAAGTACCACATGGGCTTCTCCGCCGACATCGCCACCCCCGGCGTGCCGGTGCACCTGGCCCTGGCCTTCAATCCTTCGCACCTGGAGATCGTCGACCCGGTGGTGGCAGGTTCGGTGCGCTCGCGCCAGGAGCGCCGCGGCGACGCGGAGCGCCGCCAGGTGATGCCGGTGCTGATCCACGGCGATGCCGCCTTCGCCGGCCAGGGCGTGGTGATGGAACTGCTGCAGATGTCGCAGGCGCGCGGCTTCGCCGTCGGCGGCACGCTGCACGTGGTGGTCAACAACCAGGTCGGCTTCACCACCAGCAACAAGGAAGACGCCCGCTCCACCCTGTACTGCACCGACGTGGCCAAGATGGTCGGCGCGCCGGTGTTCCATGTGAACGGCGACGACCCCGAAGCGGTGGCATTCGTGGCCCGACTGGCCTACGAATTCCGCCAGGAATTCAGAAAGGACGTGGTCATCGACCTGGTCTGCTATCGCCGCCATGGCCACAACGAGGCCGACGAGCCGGCGGCGACCCAGCCGGTGATGTACCAGACCATCCGCAAGCACCCGACCACGCGCGAACTGTATGCCGCGCAGCTGGAGAAGGCCGGCGTGCTCAGTGCCGACGACGCCAGGGCGCTGGTCGATGGCTATCGCAACAAACTCGACGCCGGCGAATTCACCACCGAGCTGGCGCCGGCCAAGGCCGAAGATTACGAATTGACCATCGACTGGTCGAAGTACCTGTCCGGCACGCTGGCCGATCCGGTCGACACGCGGGTCAAGAAGGCCACCCTGACCCGGCTGGCCAAGCTGATCAACACCATCCCCGCCGGGGTGGCCCTGCACCCGCGCGTGGCCAAGATCTACGACGACCGCTTGAAGATGACCGCCGGCGAGATCGGTGGCGACTGGGGTTTCGCCGAAAACCTGGCCTACGCCACCCTGCTGGCCGAGGGCAATGGCTTGCGCCTGGTCGGCCAGGACGCCGGTCGCGGCACCTTCTTCCATCGCCACGCCATCCTCCACGACCAGAAGACCGACAGCTACTACCTGCCGCTGCGCCAGCTGGTGGACAGCCCCGAGCAGGCCACCGT
>JAGOWL010000062.1:1520-12094 GCA_018060215.1 Pseudoxanthomonas sp. | reverse complement strand
TCGAAGCCGACCCCGGCCACCGCATTGACGGTGCCGGTGCGGGTCTTGAAGCTCTTGTGCAGGTCGTGGGCGCGGATCATGGCGCGGCTCCGGCGTTGGTGTGTCGGCGCATCAGGGTTCCCATCCGTTGAAGCTGGTGAAGGGGGGCACGTAGGTCAGGGTGTCCAGGCAGCTGGCATCCAGGACCTTGGCATCGGCCGACTCCATGAACTGGCCCAGCAGCCGTGGCATGCAGCCCAGGGCCAGGGTGCCGTGGCCCTGGCCGCGCAGGACCAGGTGGCGGCCGTTGGGCAAGTGCTCGAGCACCCGATCGCCGTAGCGCGGCGGGGTCACCGGGTCCAGTTCGCCCGACAGCAGCAGCACCGGCGCGTCCGAGCGCAGCGGATCGGTGAAGCCGTCCGGCCGGCTGGCGTGCGGCCAGCCCGGGCAGGCCGCGAAGAACATCCGTGCCACGTCCGGTCCGAGGAGGGTGTCGCTGGCAGCGGCATCCTCCACGCGGCGGTCGGCGTCCTCGGCGCAGATCACCGACCACTGCATGCCGCGCGCCATCGAACCGGAGGTCGAGCGCCCCATCAGCTGCGACAGCGACATCAACGGCGCATAGCGGCCGTGGTCGGCCTCGTCCAGCACCAGCGGCAGCAGCGAGGCGGTCTGCGGCATGTAGGAGAACATGAAGGCCAGGCCGGTGACGGTGTGCTCGTCGACCGTGCCGGTGCGGCTTTCGCCACTGGCCGGGTCGCGGTACTCCACGGCCACCGGCGCATCGCGCAGGCGAGCGACCAGCGATTCGAGCTGGGCGTGGGCGTTCTTCGGGAACCGCTTCCTGCAGGCCGCCAGCTGCTGGCACTGCTGCGACTGGGAGCGGATCGCGTCCTCGAAGGTGTGTGCGAACTCGCCGCCGACCACCAGGTCGTTGGGCGCCACACCATCGAGCACGATGCTGCGCACCCGTTCCGGGAAGCGCGCCGCGTACTGCTGGGCCACGCGGGTACCGTAGGACCCGCCGACCAGGTTGACCTGCGCCGCGCCGATCGCCGCGCGCACCGCGTCCAGGTCGGCGATGGCGTCGGTGGTGGTGTAGAAGCGCGGGTCGGCGCGATCGGCCACGTCGGCCGCGCAGCGGCGGGCCAGGTCGGCGATGGCGTCAGCGTCGGGCACCGCATCCTGTGCGTCTTCCGGCGGCGTGCATTCCAGCGCGTTGGAACCGCCGGTGCCGCGCTGGTCGACCAGGACCACGTGGCGCTGCTTGCGCACCGCCGAGAACGCTGGATCCAGCTGCGGCCACACCTGCACCGCCGACTGGCCCGGGCCGCCGGCCAGGAAGAACACCGGGTCGTCGCTGGCCGAGCCTTCCTCGGTGGCCGGCAACCAGGCCAGGTTGAGGGTGATTGTGCGGCTGGCCGGGTCGGTGCGGTTTTCCGGCACCTGGAAGCTGGCGCACTGGGCCTGCACGTTGCGCGCGGTCCAGCCGCTGGCCAGGGTGCAGGGCTCGAAGGCGATGTCGCCGTAGTGGCGGGTGGAGGTACGGGGGGCGTCTGCCGGCTCGGCACCGGTTTCGCAGCCGCCCAGCAGCGCGGTCGCGGCAGCCAGCGCGGCAAGGGCGGGCAGGGGTCGGATCTTGCGGAACATCATCGGAACGATCCTTCGGGGTTCGGTCGGGAAATAAACACGGAAACGGCTGCGGCGGTCATGTGCCATCGGGCAGGAACACGTCCTCGATGCGCAGCCCGAACAGGCGTGCGATCCGGAACGCCAGCGGCAGGCTGGGATCGTACTTGCCGGTCTCCAGGGCGTTGACCGTCTGCCGCGACACGTCCAGCCGCTCGGCCAGCTCGCCTTGCGACCAGCCTTTCACATCGCGCAGTTCGCGCAGCCGGTTGTTCATCGGCGCACGCCCATGTCCGGCAACGCGCTCACCGGTAGCGCCTGGCCACGACGACCTTGGCCAGGCCGTAGGTGAAGCAGACCAGCGGGAACATCCAGATCATCGCGGCGGCGGCCGGCACGTCGATCACCTTCGCCGCCTGCAGGAAGCCACCCGCCATGTACAGCAGGGAAACCAGCGCGGTGGCCACGCAGACCGCCTCCAGCTCGATGCGCTGCTGCATCTCGTCGGCATCGCGGATGTAGCGCACGATCGCGCGCAACGCCGCCGCGATCGGTGGCAGCGGTGCCAGCGCGACCAGGGCGCGCAGCGCCGGCGCCTCCACGTGCCTG
Organism: Pseudoxanthomonas sp.; assembly: GCA_018060215.1. Classification (GTDB taxonomy): domain Bacteria; phylum Pseudomonadota; class Gammaproteobacteria; order Xanthomonadales; family Xanthomonadaceae; genus Pseudoxanthomonas. Next base: position 9,877 of record JAGOWL010000062.1, on the reverse strand, counting down.
AGCAACCAGACCGAGCCGAGCAGGACCAGCACGTAGGCGCCCATGGCCAGCATCAGTTCGCGCGTGTAGCGGCGGTTCAATGCCGCCGGTGCTACATCGCACGAATCGGGCAGGCCGCCCCGCAACAGGGCGACGAAGGCCAGCAGCAGCGCGGCGCCGAACACGACCGCGGTGGCCACCGCCGGCATCGCGCCCGGCAACAGCCGCGGCAGGGCGAAGCCGGCCAGGCCCAGGACCACGGCGCCTGTCAGCAGGAGCGGGGCTTTGATGCGAGCCATCATGTGGGCACGGGTGTCAAGTGAACTTGACAGCGAAGATACGGTGCCCCTGGCACCATGTCAAGCGACCTTTACAGCCGGCTCAGGCGTTGCTGACGTACTTCTCGCGCCGGATCCGCGCCGGTCCAAAGCCCTGTTCCTTGAGGGCATCGAAACAGGCATCGACCATGTCCGGGTTGCCGCACAGGTAGGCGATGTCGCTGGCCGGATCCGGGGCGAATTCACCCAGGTGCTGCTGCACATAGCCCTGGCGCACGTCGGCGTGGGCGTGCGGGCTGTCCGGCCCGGGCAGTTCGCGCGAGAAGCAGGGCACGAAGCGGAAGCCCGGGTGCTGGTCGGCGAAGGCGCGGAACTCCTCGCCATACAGCAGCTCGGCCGGGCTGCGCGCGCCCAGCATCAGCACCACCTCCAGGTCGCGTTCGGCCATCAGCCGTGCCAGGTCCGGCAGCATCGAGCGGTACGGGGTGACGCCGGTGCCGGTGGCGATCAGCAGGTAGCGCCGGTTGCTGTCGCCGGGCACCAGGCAGAAGCGCCCGTAGGGACCGCTGGCCTGGACCTGGCCACCGACCTCCAGGGCTTCGAACAGCGCCGTGGCCGCGCCACCGGGCAGGTAGCTGACGGCGATCTCCACCGCCTCGCCCGGTCCCAGCGCATGGTCGTGGCGGGTGGCCAGCGAATAGCTGCGCCGCCGCGGGGCACCGTCGGCACCGGTGAAGTGGACCTGGATGAACTGGCCGGGGCGGAAATCCAGCGGCTGGCCGTCGTCGCGGGCCAGCACGTAATGGCCGACGCTGGGCGCCAGCATCCGGCGGCCAACCAGGCGGAGCGGGAAATGGGCAGACACGAGGGTGGTATTCGCAACAGTCCGTGGCCGGGGTGCAACCCGGCGGCGACCTATAATAGCCGCAGCACCACCCAGGCGCCGATGGCGGCGCGAAGGCATCCATGGCATCCCCCGGCGAAGGCGCGGCCCCCGCGCTGCGCGTGCGCGAGCTGCGCAAGACCTATGACAACGGCGTGCAGGCGCTCAAGGGCGTCTCGCTGGACGTCATGCCCGGCGACTTCTTCGCCCTGCTCGGCCCCAACGGCGCCGGCAAATCCACCCTGATCGGGATCACCAGCTCGCTGGTGAACCTGAGCGCCGGCAGCGTGGAGGTGTTCGGCATCGACCTGGCCACCCGCCGCAGCGAGGCCATGCGCCAGATCGGGCTGGTGCCGCAGGAGATCAACTTCAACCTGTTCGAGCAGCCGCTGGACATCCTGGTCAACTACGCCGGTTTCTACGGCATTCCGCGCGCTGAAGCGATGGAGCGGGCCGAAGCCGAGCTGCGCCGCGCCCATCTGTGGGAGAAGGCGCGGATGATGAGCCGCACCCTGTCGGGCGGCATGAAGCGCCGTCTGATGATCGCCCGGGCGATGATGACCCGCCCGCGCCTGCTGATCCTGGACGAGCCGACCGCCGGCGTGGACATCGAGATCCGCCGCGACATGTGGCGGGTGCTGCGCGAGATCAATGCCGCCGGCACCACCATCATCCTCACCACCCACTACCTGGAGGAGGCCGAGAGCCTGTGCCGCAACCTGGCCATCATCGACCACGGCAGCATCGTCGAGCAGGGGCCGATGCGTGCGCTGCTGGCCAAGCTGGACGTGGAGGGCTTCCTGTTCGACATCGAGGGCAGCCTGCCGGCACGCCTGCCGGTGATCGAGGGCGCCACCCTGGTGGCCGTCGATGACCACACCCTGGACCTGGACATGCCGCGGGCGATGGACCTCAACCGGGTGTTCGCCGCACTGGATGGCGCCGGTATCCGGGTGCGCTCGATGCGCACCAAGAGCAACCGGCTGGAGGAGCTGTTCGTGCGCCTGACCGGTTCCACGCAGGCCGCCGCATGAAGCAGGACGCCGATACCGCCATGAACGCCACCGCGACCCCGCCCGCGCGCAGCGACGCGGCACGCAACTGGATCGCCCTGGGCACCATTGCCCGCCGCGAGGTAAGCCGGATCCTGCGCATCTGGTCGCAGACCCTGGTGCCGCCGGCGATCACCATGACCCTGTACTTCCTGATCTTCGGCGGCCTGATCGGTTCGCGGGTCGGCGACATGGGCGGTTTCAGCTACATGCAGTTCATCGTCCCCGGGCTGGTGATGATGAGCGTGATCCAGAACAGCTACGGCAACATCTCCTCCTCGTTCTTCGGCGCCAAGTTCGGCCGCCACGTCGAGGAGCTGCTGGTCAGCCCGATGCCCAACTGGGTGATCCTGTGGGGCTATGTCGCCGGCGCGGTGCTGCGTGGCCTGCTGGTGGGGGTGATGGTGCTGGGCATCGCCATGCTGTTCACCACCGTGCGCATCCCGCACCCGCTGGTGACCCTGAGTTCGGTGATCCTGGGCGCGACCATCTTCTCCCTGGCCGGCTTCGTCAACGCGGTGTATGCGAAGAAGTTCGACGACGTGGCGATTGTGCCGACCTTCATCCTGACCCCGCTGACCTACCTGGGCGGCGTGTTCTATTCGGTGACCCTGCTGCCGGGCTGGGCCCAGGCGGCCACCCACGCCAATCCGATCTTCTACATGGTCAACGCGTTCCGCTACGGCCTGCTGGGCGTGTCCGACGTGCCGTTGTGGGTGGCCTATGCGCTGATGCTGGGCTTCGTGGCGGTGCTGTCGGCGCTGTCGCTGTGGCTGTTGCGTCGTGGCGTGGGGCTGCGCAGTTGAGCGCGGTCCTGCGCGTGCTGGTGCTGGGGGCCGGCGGCACCGGCGGCTATTTCGGCGGGCGCCTGGCCCAGTCCGGCGCCGAGGTCACCTTCCTGGTGCGGCCGGCGCGGGCCGCGCAACTCGAGCGCGACGGGTTGTCGATCCACAGTCCGCTGGGTGATGCCAGGTTCCCGGTCGCGCATGTCGTCGCCGAAGACCTGCCCGCATTGGCGGCGGCCTCGCCGTTCGACCTGGTGGTGCTGTCGTGCAAGGCCTACGACCTGGACAGCGCGATCGAGGCGGTGGCCCCGGCGGTGGGCGCGGCCACCACGGTGATGCCGATCCTCAATGGCCTGCTGCACTACGAAGCCCTGGACGCCCGCTTCGGTCGCGATCGCGTGCTCGGCGGGCTGTGCTTCATCAGCGCGACCAAGGCCGCCGACGGCGGCATCCAACACCTGGGCCGGCCGGCCTCGATCACCTTCGGCGAACGCGATGGCGGCCGCAGTGCGCGGGTGGAGGCGTTCGCCGCGATGTGTGCGCGGGCCGGGATCGACCATGTGGCCAGCGACGACATCGCCCAGGAGCAGTGGAACAAGTTCAGCTTCCTGGCCAGCCTGGCCGCCGGCACCTGCCTGATGCGCGCTGCCATCGGCAGCATCGTCGCCAGCGAAGGCGGCGTGGCGTTCATGTCCGCCTTGCACGACGAATGCCTGGCGGTGGCCGCGGCCGAAGGCCAGCCGGTGCCGCAGCAGGCACGCGATGCCGCCCGCGCCAACCTCACCCTGGCCGGCTCGGAGGTGAAAGCCTCGATGCTGCGCGACCTGGAAGGCGGGGGCCAGGTGGAAGCGGCGCAGATCGTCGGCGACATGCGGCGGCGCGCGCTCGTGCACGGCATCACCGCGCCCAACCTGGGCGCTGCCTGGGTGCACCTGCAGTGCTACCAGGCCGGCCGCCAGGCGCGGTGAAGGGTCGACCAGGCGGTTGCCGGTAATCGCCGCACGCCATTGCCGTAGTCCACGGTGAGCACCGGGATCGTCCCGATGCCATACGTGGAGTGATCACCATGAACAGCAAACGGTTGATGTTGATCCTGGCGGCCAGCCTGATGTCGGTCCCGATGCTGGCAATGGCGCAGGAATCGAAGGGCCCCCGGGGCTCGGCGCAGACGATGGAGCAGGTGCTGGCGTCGCCGGACTATCGGGTCACCGAGACCCGGATACTGGAGTGCGCCGATCGCCACTATCCGACCCTGGTCCAGGTCTGGCGTTATACCGAAGCCACCAGCATCGACCAGGCCCAGCGCAGCTCCCGCAAGATGCGCACCGACGGCAGCCGAGCCTGCATGCGCGGCGACCGGGTGAAGCTGGTGTTCCTGGCCCCGCGAGGGCGGGGCGACGCATCGCCGGGCTTTGCCTTGGTCCAGGCGGATCGGCGCTGACCGGTGGCGGCTGGTCCAGGTCTGCGTCCTAAGTGGGAACTCGTGGGTGGAATCGGGCCATCTGGCTGGTGCTGCAAGCGCGCAATGACCAGGCCAGCCTGCTGGTGGCCGAAGGCCCCTTGCCGCAGGCCGGCACTACAGTCGAGTAAACCGCTTCAGGCGCCGGCGGCGGGCAGCCGGAACAGCGCCGTCGCCGCCGCCGTGGTTGCCGCGGCGGTCGTGGCGAGCTCCTCGCCGCGGTCGCGGGCGAGCTCGGCGACGATGTGCGGCAGGAAGGCCGGTTCGTTGCGACGGTCCTTGGGCATCGGCTTGAGCGTGCGCGGCAGCAGGTAGGGCGCGTCGGTTTCCACCAGCAGGCGGTTGGCCGGGATGTTCTTCACGATCTCGCGCAGGTGCTGGCCACGGCGTTCGTCGCACAGCCAGCCGGTGATGCCGATGTACCAGTCGTTGTCCAGGTAGTCGAACAGCTCTTCTCGGCTGCCGGTGAAGCAGTGCACCACCGCCCGGCCCGGCCCGACGCCGAAGTTCTTCATGATCGCCATGAAGTCGGCGTGGGCATCGCGCTGGTGCAGGAACAGTGGCTTGGGTGTGCCGGCGGCGGCCAGGTCGACGCCGATCTGCAGCTGGCGTTCGAAGGCCCGGCGTTGCGCCGGGCGCGGGGAGAAATCGCGGAAATAGTCCAGCCCGCATTCGCCCACCGCCACCACTTGCGGGTGCGCGTGCAGGGCGCGCATTTCCGCGTCGCACTCGTCGGTGTATTCGACCGCGTGATGTGGGTGCACGCCGGCGGTGGCGAACCATTCGCCCGGGCGGGTGCGCGCCAGTTCCAGCGCCTTGGGCGAGTGTTCGCGGCTGGCGCCGGTGAGGATGGCGCGGGTCACCCCGGCGTCGCGGGCGCGCTGCCAGACCGCGTCGCGGTCGCGGTCGAAGCTGTCGTGGGTGAGGTTGAGGCCGATGTCGATCAGATGCATCGTCGCGGTAAGCAGCTGCGGGCCTCCATTGTAGGAGCCGGGGACGATGGTCGCGGGCGCTTCTTCACGGACGCATGTCCGGTCTCCCCGGCTCCTACAATGGGAGGATGGAATTCCCCATTGCGCCGCTGCTGCCAGCGATCGGCACCAGCCTGGCCACGCATCCGCGGCTGGTGCTGGAGGCACCGCCGGGCGCCGGCAAGACCACCCAGGTGCCGCTGGCCCTGCTCGATGCGTCGTGGCTGGCCGGGCGCCGGATCGTGATGCTGGAGCCGCGGCGGGTGGCCGCGCGCAGCGCGGCGATGTTCATGGCCGGCCAGCTCGGCGAGGAGGTCGGCCAGACGGTCGGCTACCGGATCCGCTTCGAGAACAGGGTGTCGGCGCGCACCCGGATCGAGGTGGTCACCGAAGGCATCCTGACCCGGATGATCCAGGACGACCCGGAGCTGGAGGGCATCGGCGCCCTGCTGTTCGACGAGTTCCACGAGCGCCACCTGGCCGCCGACCTGGGCCTGGCGCTGGCGCTGGACGTGCAGGCCGGCCTGCGCGAGGACCTGCGCATCGTGGTGATGTCGGCGACCCTGGACGGGCAGCGCCTGACCGCGTTCCTGGACTCGCCGCGGCTGTCCAGCGAAGGCCGCGGCCATCCGGTGGCGATCAGCCATTTCCCGGCGCGGCGCGAGGAGTCACTGGAAGCCCAGGCGCGGCGTGCCGCCGAGGAGGCGCTGGCCCGGCATCCGGGCGATGTGCTGGTGTTCCTGCCCGGCCAGCGCGAGATCGCGCGGGTGCAGGCGGCGCTGGAGGCGGCCGCGCTTCCTGTCGATACCGAGGTGCTGGCCCTGCACGGCGAGCTGCCGGTGGAGCAGCAGTCGCGGGTGCTGCAGGCGGCGCCCGATGGCCGTCGCCGGATCGTACTGGCGACCAATGTCGCCGAATCCTCGGTCACCCTGCCCGGCGTGCGCGTGGTGATCGACAGCGGCCTGGCGCGCGAGCCGCGCTTCGATCCCAACAGCGGTTTCCCGCGGCTGGACGTGGTGCCCATCGCCCAGGCTTCGGCCGACCAGCGCGCCGGCCGTGCCGGGCGCGTGGCCGAAGGCTGGGCCTGGCGGCTGTGGCCGCAGTCGCAGCGGCTGGAGGCGCAACGCCGGCCGGAGATCGCCCAGGTCGAACTGGCCGGGCTGGCGCTGGAACTGGCGGCCTGGGGCAGCGAGGGTCTGCGCTTCGTCGATCCGCCGCCGCCCGGGGCGCTGGCCGCCGCGCGCGAACTGCTGCAGCGGCTTGGGGCACTGGCCGCCAGCGGCGGCACCACCGCCCAGGGCCGGCGCATGCTCGCCCTGGGCACCCATCCGCGGCTGGCGGCGATGCTGCTGGCGGCGCGTACCCCACGGCAGCAGGCGCTGGCGGCCGACCTGGCCGCACTGGTCGAGGCGCGCGATCCGCTGCGCAGCCGCAGCGACGCATTGGCGCAACGCTGGCGCGCGCTGGCCGCCTTCCGTGGCGGGCGCGTGCCGGCCGACGCCAGCCGTTCGGCACTGGCCGCAATCGACGCGGCGACCAGGCAGTGGCGGCGGCGCCTGCGCTGCGAGGCCGCGCCGCCGCCGGACATCGAGGCGCACGAACTGGGCGACCTGCTCGCCCACGCCTTTCCCGACCGGATCGCGGCCCGGCATCCGTCCGACCCGCTGCGCTACCAGCTGGCCAACGGCCGCAGCGCGCGCCTGTTCGAGGACAGCGCCCTGCGCGGCGAGCCCTGGCTGGTGGCCAGCGAACTGCGCCACGAGGCGCGCGGGGATGCGCTGCTGCTGCGCGCTGCACCAGTGGACGAGGCACGCCTGCGTGCCGATTTCCCCGAACGCTTCCTCGAGCGCGAAGCGGCGGTCTGGGATGCCGGCAAGCGCGCCCTGGTGGCACGGCGCGAGTCGCGCTTCGACCGCATCGTGCTCGACAGCCGGCCGGCCGGCCGGGTCGACCCGGCCCAGGCCGCGCAGGCCCTGACCGATGCGGTGCGTGAGCTGGGGCTGGCGGTACTGCCGTGGAGCGAAGGCCTGCGCCAATGGCAGGCGCGGGAAGTCTCGTTGCGACAGTGGCTGCCTGAACTGGGCCTGCCCGACCTGTCCGATGCCGCCCTGCTGGCGACCGTGGACGACTGGCTGAAACCGGCCTTCGCCGGCAAGACCCGGCTCGATGCGCTGTCGGAAGCGGAACTGGGCGAGGCGCTGAAATCCCCCCTGGCCTGGGAGCTGCGCCAGCAGGTCCAGCGCCTGGCGCCGGCACGCATCACCGTGCCCTCGGGGATGGAGCGGCGCATCGACTACGCCCTGGACCACGAAGGCGCGCCGCAGCCGCCGGTGCTGGCGGTGAAGCTGCAGGAACTGTTCGGCCTGGCCGACACCCCGGCCATCGCCGACGGCCGGGTGCCGCTGACCTTGCACCTGCTGTCCCCCGGCGGCAAGCCGCTGCAGGTCACCGGCGACCTGCGCAGCTTCTGGGACCGCACCTACCCGGAGGTGCGCAAGGAGATGAAGGGCCGCTACCCGCGGCATCCGTGGCCGGACGATCCGTGGAGCGCGACCGCGACCCACCGGGCCAAGCCGCGCGGCACCTGATCGCCGCGCATTGCCGGCCGCCACCCGTCCGGGCGATGAACCCGACCCCGGGCCAGGCCCCGGCGGTGGCCACCTGGCGCGGCGGCTGGCGTATCGTGTACATGTCCATCGCCGATTGCGGCGACGCCCCCTCAAGCCCAGCGGAGTCTCCCCATGAGCAGGATGTCCCACCTCACCGACCATGCCCTGGAACTGGCCGAACAGGCCAGCGCCGGATTGCGCCATGCCAGCCAGAGCCTGCGCGATGCCGGCGTGGACGCCGAACGCTGGATCAAGACCGGTGCGGCGCTGGGCGCGGCCAAGGCCGGCGTCGGCTATGCCCGCAACACGGTACGCCGGCATCCGGTGGCGGTGGCCACCGC
>JAGOWL010000062.1:0-1420 GCA_018060215.1 Pseudoxanthomonas sp. | reverse complement strand
GGTCCGATCGCCACCCGCACCAGGCGCAGCGTCGGCAGGCCGACGGCGGCGGTCATGCGCCGCACCTGGCGGTTGCGGCCTTCGCCGATCTGCAGTTCCAGCCAGGCATCGGGCACGGTCTTGCGATGGCGCACCGGCGGATCGCGCGGCCACAGCGACGGTGGTGGATCGAGCCGCTGCACCTGCGCCGGCCGGGTCGGGCCGTCGTTGAGGGTCACGCCCTCGCGCAGGATCCGCAGTTGTTCCTCGCGCGGGTCGCCTTCCACCTGCACCCAGTAGGTCTTGCGCTGCTTGTGCCGCGGATCGGTAAGCCGGTTCGCCAGCGGACCGTCGTCGGTGAGCAGCAGCAGGCCTTCGCTGTCATGGTCCAGGCGGCCGGCCGCATACACGCCCGGCGGCAGCCCGAAACCGGCCAGGGTCGGCCGCGGCGGCGTGCTGCGATCGGTGAACTGGCACAGCACGCCGTAGGGCTTGTTGAACGCGATCAGCAAGTCATTCCTGGGCCGGCTTGACGAAACGCAGGGTCATCCGGTCGCTTTCGCCGATCGCCTGGTACTTCGCGCGGTCTTCCTCGGGGTGGTTGTTGCCTGGCGGCAGCGTCCACACGCCATTGGGATGGTCCTTGGTGTCGAGCGGGTTGGCGTTGATCTCACTGCTTTCAGCCAACTCGAAGCCGGCCGCGGTGGCCAGCGCGATCACCTGGTCCTGGCCCACGTAGCCGCTCTTGTCGTCAGCGGGCACGTCCGCGGCGGCGCGATGCTCGACCACGCCCAGGGTGCCACCGGGCTTGAGCACCTCGTGGAAGGCCTTGAACATGCCCTCGGCCTGGCCGCCACCGCGCCAGTTGTGCACGTTGCGGAAGGTCACCACCAGGTCCGCCGAGCCGGGTGCGCCGAGCACCGGTGCCTTCGGGTCGTAGGCCACCACGGTGGACTGCTCGAACTGCGCCGGCGCGTCGGCGAACTTCTTCTCCAGCCCGTCCCTGGACTTCTGCTGGTAGTCGCGGCCGCGTCCCTCTTCGACCGCCATCGGATCGACGATCGCCGCCACATAGTGGCCCTGTTCCTTCAGGTACGGCGCCAGGATCTCCGCGTACCAGCCGCCGCCGGGGGTGATCTCGACCACGGTCTGGTCCGGCGCGATGCCGAAGAAGGCCAAGGTCTGGCCCGGGTGGCGATACGCATCGCGTGCGATGTTGGCCGGATCGCGCCAGGCGCCGGCGATGGCCGCATCCAGCGCAGCGTCGGTGGCGGCAGGAGCGGCGGCTTCAGCAGCGGGCACCGCCGCTGGTTCGGCGGCCGCGGGCGCGGCGCCGGGCTGGGGCGAACAGGCGGCCAGGGCCAGGGCCAGGGCGAGCAGGCAGGCGCCGGCAATCGGTGTGTGGTTCATCGCGGGACTCCAGGCAGGAACAGCCCTCGAG
>JAGOWL010000061.1:3130-12110 GCA_018060215.1 Pseudoxanthomonas sp. | reverse complement strand
CGCGCGACAGTCGTATACCCTGAGCGCTGCCATCCGCGCCCGGGAAACCCGTCATGCCCCAGCTACTCCGCCTCGCCTCCCTCGCCGCCTGCCTGGGCATGGCCCTGCTGCCAGCGCATGCGCCCGCTGCTGACTCCGATACCGAACTCGAAGCGCGCATCGCGGCCATGGGCCGCATCGGCAGCGCCGGGGGCGGGCAGTATTCGCCGGACGGCAGCCGCATCGCCTACATCACCAACCTCGGCGGCGTGCCGCAGGTGTGGTGGATCCCGGCCGAAGGCGGTTATCCGCGCGCGGTGACGTCCGGCGGCGACGCGGCCTCGGGCGTGCGCTGGTCGCCGGACGGCAGGCTCGCCTACGCTGTGTCGCCCGGCGGCGGCTACAACGCGGCGCTGCTGCTGACCGCCGCGGACGGCACCGGGACGCGCGCGATCGACGACGACGGCGACGCCAACACCTTTGTCGGCGAGTTCACCCGCGATGGCCGCTACGTGTTCGGCAGCAACCTGCGCGATGCGGCCAGCATGGATGTGTGGATCTGGGATCCGGCCACCGGCAAGGCGCACAACGCGATCCAGATGCAGGGCCTGGGCGCCGCTCTCAACATCATCGGCGAGCAGGCTCTGGTGACGCGGCTGGTGACCCGTGGCGACAACAACCTGTGGCTGGACGACCTGGCCACCGGCAAGAGCACCCTGCTGACCCCGCACGAGGGACCGGCCAGCGTCGACGGACTGTTCGGCGCGGACGCATCGACGGTCTACCTCAACCACGACCTGGGACTGGACCGCAGCGTGTTCGCGCGCCTGGCCATCGGCGCGGACGGCCAGCCTTCGGCCCCGCAGACCCTGGCCAGCCGCGACGACGGCGAGCTGCAGGGCTTCGAACTGAGCGACGACAAGCAGACCGCGCTGCTGGTCTGGAACATCGCCGGCCGCAACGAGCTGGAGCGCATCGACCTGCGCAGCGGCCGGCGCACGCCGCTGCCGGCCGCGCCGGCCGAACTGGTGTCCAGCATCGACTTCGCGCCGGACGGACGCAGCGTGGTGGCGACGCTGTCCGGTTCGCAGGCGCCGGCGGACCTGTGGCGGCTGGACCTCGACGCGGGCACCTGGTCGCGCCTGACCTGGAGCCCGCACCCGGGCGTGGACCTGGCCGGGATGGTGAAGCCGGAACTGCGCACCTACACCGCCCACGACGGCCTGGAACTGTCGGGCTGGCTGTACTTACCCAAGGACTTCCAGGCCCCGGGCCCGGTGGTGCTGAGCTTCCACGGCGGCCCCGAAAGCCAGGAGCGGCCCGCCTTCCGCGGCGACTACCAGGCGCTGCTGGCCAGCGGCATCGGTGTGTTCGCGCCCAACATCCGCGGTTCGTCCGGCTTCGGCAAGGCGTTCATGCAGATGGACAACCACGCGGGCCGCTTCGACGCCAATCGCGACATCCAGTCCAGCGCCGAGTTCCTGGTGCGCGAAGGCATCGGCGACAGCGACCGGCTCGGCATCATGGGCGGCAGCTATGGCGGCTACGCGACCATGGTCGGCGTCACCGAATTCCCCGATACCTTCGCCGCGGCGGTGAACCTGTTCGGGATAGTCAATTTCGAGACCTTCTTCTCGCAGAGCACGCCGTGGATGGGCGCGGTCTCCACCGGCGAGTACGGCGACCCGAAGACCCAGCGCCAGCTGCTGCACGACCTGTCGCCGATCCACAAGCTGGACCGGGTGCGCACCCCGCTGATGGTGATGCACGGCGCCAACGACACCAACGTGCCACTGGTGGAGGCCGAGCAGATCGTCGACACCCTCAAGCGGCGCGGCGTCGACATCGAGTTCGTGCTGTTCCCGGACGAGGGCCACGGCTGGCGCAAGGAGGCCAACCGGGTGAAGTCGACGATGGAGATGACCCGGTTCTTCCGCGAGCACCTGCTGGGAGCGCGCTGAGCCGGCGCGCAGCCGCCTGCCTCACCCGGTCCGGCCCAGGAACGCCAGCAGCGCGCGGTTGAATTCCCCGGAGTGGCTGGTGTTGCAGCCGTGCGGGGCGTCCTCCAGCAGCACCAGCTCGCTGCCGGCGATGGCCGCATGGGTGCGTTGGCCGGAGCCCTCGAACGGCACCGTGGCATCGGCATCGCCGTGCAGCACCAGGGTCGGCACATCGACCAGCATCAGGTCGCCGCGGAAATCGGTGGTGGAAAACGCCTGCATGCAGCCCAGCGCGGCGTCCTGGTCCGACTGCAGGCACAGGGCGATCGCTTCCTGACGCTGGGCTTCGCTCACCTTGAGCACGCCGTTGGCGCTGAAGAAGCCGCGGGTGAACTGGTCGAAGTACTTCTCGCGCGAGGCGCGCAGCCCGGACTCCTTTTCCTCGGCCTTCTCGTCGGTCAGCGGACCGTCCGGATTGTCCGCGGTCCTGCGCAGGTACGGCGGCACCGCGGCGGCGAACACCACGCTGCGCAGGCGCGAGCTGCCGAAGCGGGCGATGTAGCGCGCGACCTCGCCGCCGCCCATCGAGAACCCGACCAGGGTGACGTCGTGCAGGTCCAGGTCTTCGAGCAGGCCGACCAGGTCGCCAGCCAGGGTGTCGTAGTCGTAACCGTCGGCCGGCTTTTCGGAGCGTCCGAAGCCTCTTCGGTCGTAGGCCACCACCCGGTAGCCGGCATCGCGCAACGGACCGACCTGCGCCTTCCACGATTCGGCCGACAACGGCCATCCGTGGATCAGCACCACCGGACGTCCGTCGCCGCCGGAATCTTCGACATGCAGGTGGACACGTTCGTTCCGGGTCATGGTGCTGTCCTCGTGGCATCGGGAAGCCCGATCCTCGGACAACGTCCGTGCCGATGGCGTGAGATCCGTGTTCGGACCGCGTCAAGGCGCGCCGCGACCTGGATCTGCGACGCGGATGCCGCGCCGGTTCGGCCCTCGATGATCCCGGGACGCGATCGCCGCTTGCCTACGGCCCGGGATGCCGCGCCAGCCTGCGCGCGATTCCCGCCGGCGCTCAGCCCAGGTGGCGCCGGAACCACTCGATGGTGCGGTCCCAGGCCAGGTTCGCCGCGGCCTCGTCGTAGCGCGGGGTGGAGTCGTTGTGGAAGCCGTGACTGGTGCCCGGGTAGAAATGCGCCTCGTAGTGCGTGCCGGCGGCCTTCAGCGCCGCTTCGTAGGCCGGCCAGGTGGCGTTGACGTTGGCGTCGTTCTCGGCGAAGTGGATCAGCAGCGGCGCCTTGACCTTCGGCACGTCCTCCGGCCGCGCCTGGCGACCGTAGAACGGCACCGCCGCGGCCAGCTCCGGATAGGCCACCGCCGCCGCGTGCGATACGCCGCCGCCGTAGCAGAAGCCGGTGATGCCGACCTTGCCGGTGGTGCGTCCGTCGGCGAGCAGGTACTCGATCGCGGCGAAGAAGTCGTTCATCAGCTTCTCCGGGTCGACCTGGCGCTGCAGTTCGCGGCCCTGGTCGTCGTTGCCAGGATAGCCGCCGACCGAACTGAGCCCGTCCGGCGCCAGCGCGACGAAGCCGGCCTTGGCCACGCGCCGGGCCACGTCCTCGATGTACGGGTTCAGGCCGCGGTTCTCGTGGACCACGACCACGCCCGGCACCGGACCTTCGGCCTTGGCCGGCCGCACCAGGTAGCCGCGCACCTGGCCGTGGCCCTCCGGCGAGGGGTAGTGGATGTATTCGGCGACGATGTCCGGATCGGTGAACTGCACCTGCTGGGCCAGCGCATAGTCCGGACCCAGCGCGGCGAGCACGCCCACCGCGGTCATTCCGCCCACGGCGAAGGTGCCGGCGCGGTCGAGGAACTGGCGCCGGCTGATGCGGCCATGCACGTAGCCGTCGTAGAGCTCCAGCAGTTCGGGGGCGAAGTCGCGGGCGGTCAGGCGGGGCATGGGCATCTGTCCGGGCGGCGGTGGGGGACAGGGTACCCTTCCCGGCCGCCGCATCCGGTAACGCCAGACACATGCCGTGACCGGGCGGAGGCTGAAACATCGCGCCGGTGCGTTTCGACAAACCCTTGCCCGATACGCCGGCAGTTTGCTGCTGCCGGAAGGGGAGCCCCCCGCGGGCGGCTGGATGACTGGCTGGACCGCCAGGCGATCGAACACATGCGGCCGGAGGTGCCGGTATTGTTGATCCAGGGCAGCGCCGACACACTGGTAGATCCGCGCGGCATCCGTGCCTACCACCAGCAGTTGTGCGAAGGCAGTCACACCGCGTTCCTGCATGTGATCGAAGGCGGCAGCCATCGTGACGCGCTGCGCCAGAGCCCGGAGATCGCCCGTGGGTTCATGGACCAGGTGGGCACGCACGGGCAGGTCCAGGCCTGCCGGATGGATGCGGGTACCGCAGGTCCGGGCGTTGGCCTGCTTGATTGGCCCGATGATCTGCTCGGTGGTCAAGCGATTCTCCCCACGGCACCGGGTGTATTGCAGTGCGCAAATCCGCCGCCGCTGCCTGTGCTATAGAACCGTGGTCCATGTTCCATCCACGGGAGGAAAGACCATGCGTATTTTCGTTGGTTGCGTGTTCGCCCTGGCCGCGCTGCCGGTGGCGGCGAGCGCCTCGCCCGAGGCCGGGGTGTCCAAGCGTCTGGCCGAGATCGAAGGCCGGGTGGCACAGCTGGAGGCGGCCAGCAACATCGATCCGCATTTCAGCGACAAGGCCCAGGCCAGTGGCAACTGGCTCAAGTGCCGCTCAGGCATGAGCACCGCGCAGGTGCAGGAGCTGCTGGGCCAGCCGATGCTGATGTCCCGCACCCAGCGCGATGCGGCCCGGCTCTACCATGGCTCGGAAGTGTGGATCTATCGCACCGCCAACCACCATGGCCCCGGCCATGTGCTGTTCCGGGACGGCAAGCTGGTCGGTTGCCAGAGCCCGCAGTTCAACGCGGCGTAGGCGTGCCGCTGGCGGTCCGGCGAAATCCTGAATCGATGCCGTCAGCCCCGTCCTCGCGGGGATGACGGCAGTAGTTCAAGCCTGCCTTCAGGGTTCGGCGTTGCGGCGCAGCAGGTTGGAGTAGGACTTGGTGAGCAACTCCACCGCCCGGCCGGCGCCTTCCTGGCCGACCAGCAGTTCGCGCGCTTCGGACAGGTCATGCAGCAGTTCGCGGATGGCCGGTTCCCGTACCAGGCTCTGGACCCAGCCCACCACGGCCAGGCGTTCACCGTGTTCGACCGGCCGCACCCGGTGCAGTTGTCCGGTGGGATAGCAGATGGCCGAGCGCGCCGGCAGCTTGAAGGCGGTCTCGCCACTGCCGTTCTCGAACGCCAGTTCACCGCCCTGGTAGGTGTCGGGCTCGTTCAGGAACAGGGTGAAGGACACGTCGCTGCGCACGTGATTGGGCTCGCCCATGATCGGTGCGTCCACATGCGCGCCGTAGGCCATGCCCGGCTCGTAGCGACTGACCAGCATCGCCGCCAGCCGACGCGGCTGGGCCAGGCTCATGAAAGCATCGCAGCGTCCCAGGGCGCGCATCACCAGGTCGGTGATTTCCTTCATCACCGGATGGTTCCACGGGATCTGCTGGTTGTTCTTTACCGACTTGAGCAACTCGCCGGCCGTGGCCTTGCCTTCGATGAAGGGAACCGTGGCGATCTTCTGCTTGATCAGTGCCAGTTCGTCGGGCGTGACCAGCTCGGGCAGCGTGAGGATCATGGGCGGGCAGGTGGCGATGGAGGGGCCGGGCGGAAGCGCCGGGCCATCCTAGCGGCTTTCATCGGCCGCTGCCCGTCGCCGCCGCGGTCAATCCGCTGGCCCGATGGCGGGCGCGGCGGTGGCGTCATCGTCGTCCTGGCTGCCGGCGTGTTTCCAGTAGCCGGTGGAGCGGATCCAATCCTTGGGCACCTGGCGCCGGGCTTCGAGGAACTTGCGCATCGCGCGCGCGCGCCGTGATTCACAGGCGATCCACCAGAAGGTGTCGCCCTGTGGCAGCAGTGCTTCCAGTGCCTGTTCCAGGCGTTGGCTGGCATGCGCCGGTGCGCCATCGCGTGGCAGCCACAGGATCGTGGCGTCGGCGCGGGTGGCCAGGACCTGGCGGTCGGCGCTTTCGGGAACCTCGATCAGCGCGGTGGCCTTGCGCCCTTCGGGCATCTCCTCAAGCCAGCGGCCGATGGCCGGCAGTGCGGTCTCGTCGCCCACCAGCACGTAGTGGTCGAAATCCTGTGCCGGCAGGAACGAGCCGCGTGGCCCGCCGAAGGCGAATGCGTCGCCGGCACGTGCCTGGCGGGCCCAGTCGCTGGCCGGACCCTCGCCATGCAGGACGAAGTCGATGGCCAGGGTGCCTGCGGCCGGATCGTGCAGGCGCGGGGTGTAGTCGCGCATCGGCGAGGGCGTGCGGCCTTCTGGGTGGACCGGGCCGTCGGGTCCCAGCACCGGGGTGACGTAGTCGCCCTCGGGGTTGGGGAAGAACACCTTGATGTGGTCGTCGGGCGAGGCGCTGTGGAATCCCTCCAGCTCCGCACCGGCCACGACGATGCGGCGCATGTGCGGGCCCAGGTCGATCACCTGGTGCACCTGGACGCGGCGGAAGACGGTGGAATGGCGGATCTGGCGGCTTTGATGCAAGGACATGGGCGGGTATCGATCGGAGAGAGGGGAAGGGGTGCCGGGGGCGCAGGTTCAGTCGTCGGTGACGGCGGCGATGTCGGCGGCCGCGCGCAGCAGCAGATCGGCCACGGCCTGGCTGCGATGCCGGTCCCACTGGCCCTGGTGGCTGGCCAGTGCGCGCTTGAGCGCGCCCATGCCGCTGCGCACCGGTGCCGGCAGGCCGGCCTTGGCCAGGGCGCGGGCACTGGCTTCGGTGCGCAGGCGTGCCTGGGCCAGCAGGTGGGCATGGGTGTCGATGTAGTCGCGGCCGGCGGCGGTCAGGGCGTGCAGGCGACGTGCGCCCTGGCGGCGCACCGCCACCAGGCCCTCGTCCTGCAGCCCGGACAGGGACGGATACAGCGCGCCGGGACTGGGCTGGTACTGGCCATGGAAAATTTCGCCCACCAGCTGGATCAGTTCGTAGCCGTGGCGCGGCTGCGGCTCCAGCAGGGCCAGCAGCAGCAGGCGCAGGTCGCCGTGGCCGAGCATGCGCGGGGTGCGCTGGCGGGGGCTGCGGGCGGTGGCCGGGTCATCGCGGTGGGCGGCGGCGGGAGCGGGCATGGGCCTTTCCTTGGGCGGTGCGGCCAGGGGCGCCTGCATCCGATACGGCCATGCTAGCAACAAAAAGATATATCTAAATTAAACGATGGCACAGCCCGTGGCGCTATGCTCGCGCCATCCAACCCGTTCCGACACCGGAGTCCACCGTGCGCCGCATCCTGTTTCCCACCGTCCTGCTGGCCCTCACCGGCCTGGCCCATGCCGGCGAACCGGCCCGCTATGGCGCGCCCTTGCCGGCCACGGCCGCGATCCCGGTCGCCACTGCGGTGGCCGCCTTCGACCAGCACGCCGGCAAGCCGCAGCGCTACAGCGGGCGCATCACCCAGGTCTGCCAGAACCAGGGTTGCTGGATGATGCTGGAGGACAACGGCCAGGCGGCGCGGGTGATGTTCAAGGACCACGCGTTCCTGATCCCCAAGGACAGCAGTGGCCATGCCGAAGTCGTCGGCGTGCTCTCGCGCAAGGAGCTGACGCCGGAGCAGGTCGAGCACCTGCGTGCGGAAAGCCAGGGCCTGGAGGTCGCGCCGGTGGAGTACCGGATCCTGGCCGAAGGCGCCGAGATCGAGGCCGCGCCGGCATCCTGATCCCGTGCTGGGCGGGCCGGCCAGGTTCCGGCCCGCGCCACGTGCCACGCGCCAGATCCATCCCATCCGATCCGGTCACATCCGCCTGCCGGCCCCGTCATGGTCCGTACCCATCACGTGGAGCGACCATGAACGCCGAAACCCTGGACCTGATGCTGCGCACCGAGCTGCCCGCCGCCCGGCGCGGCAGCCACGAGGCCTATGGGCGCATCGTCCGCGCCTGCCAGAACACCGTCACCGCCATCGCCCTGGCGATCACCGGTGACGTGCAGGCCAGCGAGGACATCGCCCAGGAGGCCTTCCTCAGTGCGTGGCAGCAACTGGACCGCTTGCGCAACAGCGCCAGTTTCCTGCCCTGGCTGCGGCAGATCACCCGCAACCTGGCCCGCGACTGGCTGCGCGCGCAGGCGCAGCGGCCGCTGTCGGGCGAGGCGGCGGAGATCGCCATCGGCATGGCCGCCGATCCTTCGCCCGAGCCGGCCGATCGTCTGTTGCGCGGTGAAGCCGAGGCGGCGGCCGAGGACATCATTTCCGCCCTGCCCGAGGACAGCCGCGAGGTGCTGTTGCTGTTCTACCGCGAGGGCCAGAGTTCGCGGCAGGTGGCCGCGTTGCTGGGACTGAGCGACGAGGCGGTCCGCAAGCGGCTGTCGCGGGCACGGGCCAGCGTGCGCGAAGACCTGCTGCAGCGCTTTGGCGGGTTGGCGCGCTCCACTGCGCCGTCGGCCGCGTTCGCACTGGCGGTGGCCGGTGCGCTGGCCCCGGCGGCACCGGCGAGTGCCACCGCGGCTGTGGTCGGGTCGGGCGTGTTCGGCGCCGGTGCGGGCAAGCTGGGTGCGGGTGGCCTGGCCACTGGAGGTGCGGCCGGTGGCGTGGCCGGCGGGTCGCTGGGACTGATCGCGCAGGCCATGACCGGGCATCCGGGATTCCTGCCCGGCGTGGTCGCCGGCACGATCGCCGGCGGCCTGATGTCCGCGCTGACCTGGTGGTATCTGGCACGCTTCTGCCAGACGCCCCGGGAAGCCGAACAGGTGCGCCGTTTCATGCGTCTCAGTGCCGTCACCGGCGCGCTGCTGCTGCTGTGCCTGATGCTGGCGGTGGTCTTCGGCAGTGGCTGGATCGCGGTCGCTGTCGCGGTGGTCGGGCTGGCGGTGGCGAACTACCAGTACCTGGTCGTGCTGCGGCGGATCATGGATCCGATCCTGGCCCATCCGGCCAATGCGTCCCGCCGGAGCGGATACGGCTACGTGATGGGGGC
>JAGOWL010000061.1:0-3030 GCA_018060215.1 Pseudoxanthomonas sp. | reverse complement strand
GCGTCGATGGCCTGGGACACGTCCGCGTGCACCAGGTGCAGACGGCCGCCGTATTGGGTCGCGTCCGGATCGGGCGACCAGGGGTTGAGCGTGCGCAGCCACAGCACGCTTTCGTTCTTCTCGAACGAATCGATGCTTGCGGCGCCGGCGTCCAGGCAGCAGGCGGCGAAATAGCCCAGGCCGCCGCAGGTGTCGAGCACCGCCTGGCCCTGCGCTTGCACCAGGGCCACCTTGCGCCGCGCATCCTCCAGCGGCGACTGCTTCGAGGTCGGCAGCATCTTGATGCCGTCGATCTCGAAGGTGGGTACGCCCCATTCGGTGGGCACCAGCTTGATCAGGGAGCCGGCGTAGCGCGACACCGGGGTCCAGTCCTGGCCATCGAACCAGTACACGGTGCGCTCACGGCAACGCTGCGGGTACGGGTACCGATGGCCCTGCCAGTGCCAGCACCCGTCCTCCAGCAGTGCCTGGCCCTGGCTGCGGCCCAGGTCGAGCGAACCGTGCCAGTGCTGCGCGCCCTGCTGGTGCGCGGCCAGCAGGCTGGCGGCGGTGTCGGCGGTGAGCAGGGGGCAGGACGGGTGCGGCACGGTCGTGACGGTCAGGGTGGGGCGGGCATCGTACCGGAGCCGGGCCCGGTGCCGGCATCAGTGGATCCGGAACAGGACCGGCGGCGCCGGCACGTAGCTGGACTCGCGCACCCGACGGCGGTGGGCGCTCAGCTCCGCTTCCTGCCGCCGCACCTCCTCGAAGTAGCGACGGTCGAAGCGCAGCGCTTCCGGGCTGCAGCCGCGCAGGCCTGATTCGATCAGGCGCAGGCGCAGGAAATCCCGGTAGCAGGCCGCTTCGATGCCCAGTACCGGCCAGGCCGCCTCCACTACGATGGCTTCGTCCAGGCGGCCGAACCGCGGCAGGCCGTGGGGGATCAGCGGGTGGGCATCGTGGGCGTAGTCCAGTACCCGCCGGGCGCAGGCCCGCGGCTCGTTGGCCACCTCCCAGTGCGGGTCGGCCACCATGGCGGCGACCGTTTCCAACCGGGCAACGCGTTGGCTGATACATCCGGGCACTTCGTTCACGTCCTCCGGCCAGGGAAGTTGCCGGGCCGCGGTGGCCAGCTGGTCCAGGTCCAGCGGTGGCTGGTGGCGGCCGAGTACGGCCAGCAGGCCGTTGAAGCGCTCCAGGGCGGCGCGGGCCGGGCGGTAGCCGTTGATGGCCTGGCGACGATGGGGCTGGTCCGGACCGGTGGGATGGTCCAGGGCGGGCGGCAGGGGCTGGGTCCGGAAGCGGCGGGTCGGCAGGGTGTTGGCGATGGCGCTCATGGCAGGTTTCCAGGGATGGGGCGGGAAGGGGCGGCATTGCCGGCGCCGGTCCAGAGTCCTGAAATCGTCAGCGTGAGTCATGAGGGCAGTGCGATCGTTCCATGCGTGTTTGCGGAGGTCATGAGGGAGGTGTGAGGAAGCGGCGATGAAGTCCGGCGATGGCCCCCAGGAAGACCGTGGCGCGCTCGGGCGCTATCGCTTCGATGCCATCGAGGTCGATGCCGCGGCCCATACCCTGGTGCGCGAGGGTCAGGCCCAGGCGCTGGAGCCAAAGGCATTTGCCGTGCTGCTGGCCTTGCTGGGCCGTCCGGGCGAGCTGCTGGGCCGCGATGAACTGCTCGACCAGGTCTGGGGCCATCGCCACGTCACCCCGGGCGTGCTGACCCGGGCCATCGCCCAACTGCGCGCGGCCCTGGACGACGATCCGCAGCATCCGCGCTACATCCAGACCCAGCACGCGCTGGGCTACCGCTTCATCGGAACCCTGGAGCAGGCCGGGCCGGAAGCGGCCACGCCGGGCCTGGCGCCGGAGCCGGTGGCGTCGCCCGCCGACCGGCCCATCCACGCCGCGCCGGCGCATGCCCATGCCTCGGTCTGGCGCATGTCCTGGTTGCTGGCGCTGCTGGCGGCCATCGCCCTGGGCGTGGCCTGGTGGCAGGGCCGGCAGACACCGGCGGCCGCCAGCGAGGCGTCCATTGCCGTGCTGCCCTTCACCGTCCTGAGCGATGCGCGCGAGGATCGCTACTACGCCGAAGGCCTGTCGATGGAAATGGTCAATGCGCTGGCCGGCCTGCCCGGGCTGAAGGTCGCCGCCTGGCGGCCGGCCGAGGCGATCGACCGGGCCACCGACGTGCAGACCCAGGGCCGCCTGCTGGGCGTGGCCACCGTGCTCGACGCCAGCCTCCGCCGCGACGGCCAGCGCCTGCGCATCAACGCGCGGCTGTCCGATACCCGCAGCGGCTACACGCTGTGGTCGCACAGCTATGACGTGGAGGCCGATGCGGTGTTCGACACCCAGGCCGACATCGCCGAGTCGGTGGCCCAGGCCCTGGTGCAGACCCTGCCGGAGGATCGCCAGAGCCTGCGCCGGCGCCTGGCCCCCACCCGCAACGTGATGGCCTTCGACGCCTACCTGCGGGGTGTGGCCGAACTGCTGCGCGCCAGCGATGAACGTGGCCGCAAGCAGGCCGCCGGCCACTTCCGCAAGGCGCTGGAGGCCGATGCCGGCTTCGCCCGGGCCCAGGCCAGCCTGTGCCGGATGGCGGTGTGGGACTTCGAGTCCAACCACAACACCGCCGCGTTCGAGGATGCGCGCCTGGCCTGCCTGCGCGCGCGCAACATGGACCAGACCCTGGCCGAGGTGAGCCTGGCCCTGGGCGACCTGTACCGGGTGCAGGGCGAGCAGGAGCAGGCCCTGCGCCACTACCAGGCGGTGATCGACGATCCGGCCCTGCGCTGGCAGGGACTGGTCGGGCGTGCCCAGGTGTACGTGGACCAGGGCCAGGAGGAACTGGCGATGCGCGACTTCCGCCAGGCCCTGCGCTCCAGTCCCGGCAATGCCCAGGTGCTGGCCGAACTGGGCTACCAGCAGTACCGGCTGGGCCACTACCGCGATGCCATCGATTCCTATCGCAAGGTGGTGGCGCTGCGCCCGGACGAGTCGGTGTACTGGGCCACCTTCGGCGGGCTGTTGCAGATGGTGGGCGAGGACGAC
>JAGOWL010000183.1 GCA_018060215.1 Pseudoxanthomonas sp. | reverse complement strand
GGACCGCCCCACCCCAACCGGCAGCACGGCCATCGACCTCACCCTGTCACCGAAGGAGATGCTGCGGCTGTTCGACCTGCTGCCGGACGTGCTGTTCTTCATCAAGGACACCCAGTGCCGCTACACCCACGTCAACCAGACCCTGACCCAACGGCTGGGCATCCGGCGCCGCGAGGACATCCTGGGCAAGAGCGTGCTGGAGCTGTATCCGCCGGCGCTGTCGACCCGCTACATCCTCCAGGACCGGCGGGTGCTCAAGGGTGAGGTGATCGACAACGTGCTGGAGCTGCAGCTGTATCCCAACCGGACCACCGGCTGGTGCCTGACGCGCAAGCAACCGCTGGAGGACGATGGCCGCATCGTCGGCCTGATCGGCATTTCCCGCGACCTGGGGCGCCCGGACAGCCGGCACTCCTCGTTCGCCCAGCTGCAGGACGCGGTGGAGTACATGCAGGGCCACTTCCACGAGACGATCCGGGTGCAGACCCTGGCCGGCAAGGCCGGGGTTTCCATCGCCCAACTCGAGCGCCTGTTCAAGCGGGTGTTCCAGGTCACGCCCCAGCAGCTGCTGACCAAGATGCGGATCGAGGCGGCCATGCGCCTGCTGCAGACCGATGCCAGCATCGCCACCATCGGCCAGAGCTGCGGTTTCTCCGACCAGAGTGCCTTTGCACGCCAGTTCAAGCACACCGTGGGCATGACGCCGCGCGACTACCGCGCCATGGCCGCCTCCTGACCGGCGCGCAGGGGCGCAGGCCGGTTCAACCGGTTGCCGGATCGAACAGCTCGCCCTGCGGCAACTCCTCGCCGGCTTCACGGAAACCCGACAGGCCCACGCCGACCAGCCGGTAGCGGGTGCTGGCGGGCAGCTCCACCCGCGCCCGCAGCGACAGTGCGATCTGCGCCAGTGCCTCGGCCGAGGCCGGTGGATGGGCGCCGGTCTGGCTGCGGGTGAGGCTCCGGAACTGGGCGGTCTTGAGCTTGAGCACCACGGTGCGGGCGATGCGGCCGGTCTTGCGCGAGGCTTCCCAGGTCCTGGCCGCCAGTTGCACGATCGCAGGTTCCAGCGCCTCCAGCGGCAGGTCCTCGGCGAAGGTGTCCTCGGTGGAGACCGACTGCACCGGCTGGTCCGGCTCCACCGGGCGTTCGTCGATGCCGCGTGCGCGCCGGTACAGCGCCGCGCCGAAACTGCCGAAGCGCTGCTGCAATTCGTCCAGTGGCCAACTGCGCAGGTCGCCCACCGTGGCGATGCCCAGCGCGTCCAGTTTGCCCTGCATCACCCTGCCCACGCCGGGGATGCGTCCGACCGGCAGCGGGGTCAGGAAGGCCTGGACCTGGTGCGGGCGGATCACGCACAGGCCGTCGGGCTTGTTCCAGTCCGAGGCGATCTTGGCCAGGAACTTGTTCGGCGCCACCCCGGCCGAGGCGGTCAGCGCGGTGACCTGGCGGATCTTCGCCCGAATCGCCTCGGCCACCGCGGTGGCGCTGGCCAGGCCGGACTTCGGCGCGGTCACGTCCAGGTAGGCCTCGTCCAGCGACAGCGGTTCGACCAGGTCGGTATGTTCGAGCATGATCTGGCGCACCTGGCGCGAGACGGCCTTGTAGCGGCCGAAGTCCGGCGGCACGAACACCGCCTGCGGACACAGGCGCTCGGCGCGCAGGGCCGGCATCGCCGAGCGCACGCCGAACTTGCGCGCCTCGTAGGAGGCCGCGCAGACCACCGAGCGGGCGCCGCGCCAGGCCACCACCACCGGGCGGCCGCGCAGCGCCGGGTCGTCGCGCTGCTCCACCGACGCGTAGAACGCGTCCATGTCCACATGGATGATCTTGCGCGGGGCGGGCGTGCTGGCCGGATCCATCGCACCCATTGTGCCGCCACGGCGGCACGGACGCCGGCGTATGTCCAAACATTTGATTGAAACGGGATTCCTCGGGCAGGATTCAAAGGATTTTCTCCCCGGACCCGACATGACCCGCGCCTCCTCGTTCACCCGCCAGCAACTGGAAGCCAGCGGCCGCGGTGAGCTGTTCGCCTCCAGTGACGCCAAGCTGCCCGCCGATCCGATGCTGATGTTCGACCGCATCGTCGAGATCAACGCCGACGGCGGCAAGTACGGCAAGGGCTTCATCCGCGCCGAGCTCGACATCCGCCCGGACCTGTGGTTCTTCCAGTGCCACTTCATCGGCGACCCGGTGATGCCCGGCTGCCTGGGGCTGGACGCGATGTGGCAGCTGGTCGGCTTCTACCTGACCTGGCTGGACGCGCCCGGTCGCGGTCGCGCGCTGGGTTGTGGCGAGGTCAAGTTCACCGGCCAGGTGCTGCCCACCGCCAAACTCGTCACCTACGAGATCGACATCAGCCGGGTGATCAACCGCAAGCTGGTGATGGCCCAGGGCGACGCGCGCATGCTGGTGGACGGTCGGGAGATCTATACCGCCAAGGACCTGCGCGTGGGCCTGTTCACCTCCACCGAGGATTTCTGAGATGAACCGCCGCATCGCCATCACCGGCATGGGTATCGCTTCGTGCCTGGGCAACGACCTGGACACGGTATCGGCGTCGCTGCGCGACAGCCGCGCCGGCATCCGCTTCCTGCCCGACCACGCCGAGCAGGGCCTGCGCAGCCAGGTCGGCGGCGCGGTGGAGTTGGACCTGGAGGCGGTGATCGACCGCAAGCTCAAGCGCTTCATGAGCGATGCGGCCGCCTACAGCTACGTGTCGATGCGTGACGCGATCGCCGACGCGGGCCTGGACGAGGCCCAGGTCAGCCACCCACGCACCGGCCTGGTCGCCGGCTCCGGCGGCGGTTCCAGCCACTGGCAGGTGGAGACCGCCGACATCCTGCGCGCGCGCGGCGTGCGCAAGGTCGGTCCGTACATGGTCCCGCGCACGATGTGCTCGACCGTGTCGGCCAACCTGGCCACCGCGTTCAAGATCAAGGGCGTCTCCTATTCGATCAGCGCCGCCTGCGCGACCTCGGCGCACTGCATCGGCGCGGCCGCCGACCTGATCCGCCACGGCGCCCAGGACATCGTCTTCGCCGGTGGTGGCGAGGACCTGCACTGGTCGATGAGCGTGATGTTCGATGCGATGGGCGCGCTGTCGACCTCGTTCAACGATCGCCCACAGCAGGCCTCGCGCCCCTACGATGCCGATCGCGACGGCTTCGTGATCGCCGGCGGCGGCGGCATGCTGGTGCTGGAGGACTGGGACCATGCGATCGCGCGCGGCGCACGCATCCATGCCGAACTGGTCGGCTACGGGGTGACCTCCGACGGCGCCGACATGGTCGCCCCCTCCGGCGAAGGCGCGGTGCGCTGCATGCGCATGGCGATGCAGGGCCACGAGCATCGCAAGGTCGATTACCTCAACACCCACGGCACCTCCACCCCGCTGGGCGATGTGACCGAGCTGGATGCGGTGCGCGAGGTGTTCGGCACGGACCTGCCGCCGATTTCCTCGACCAAGGCGCTGTCGGGTCATTCACTGGGCGCGGCCAGCGTGCACGAGGCGATCTACTGCCTGCTGATGATGCGCGACGGCTTCATCGCCGGTTCGGCCAACATCGAGCGACTGGACGAGCGCGCCGAAGGTTTCCCGATCGTGCGCGAAAGCCGCGACGCGCAACTGGACCTGGTGATGTCCAACAGCTTCGGCTTCGGCGGCACCAACTCCACCCTCGTATTCGCCCGCCCCACGTAGGTCGGGGCCACGCCCCCGACCCGAT
>JAGOWL010000060.1:8860-12198 GCA_018060215.1 Pseudoxanthomonas sp. | reverse complement strand
TTCGGCCGCGAGCGCCGCTATCCGATCAGCAGCGGGTACTGACCGCTGCGGTCAGTTGCGGCTGGCGTTGCGCTGGCCGGTCGGTGACTTCTCGCCGGCGAAGGGGTTGAGCCGGCGCACCGCCCACGGGTAGTCCGGCCAGTCGCCATGCAGGGCCGGGTGTTGCGGGTCGTTGAGCTGCAGCACCCGGGTGGCATCGTCGGCCAGGGCGGTGTTGCCCAGCTCCCGGTACGCCGATGCCAGCACCGCCACGGCGTCGTTCTGGAACTCGCTCTGCGGGTAGGTTTCCAGGATGTACTGGGCGCGGCCGATCGCCGACAGCCAGGCGTCGCGGCGCATGTAGTACAGCGCGGTGTCCATCTCGTGGCGGGCGAACAGGTTGCGCAGGTCGACCATGCGCTGGCGCGCCTGCTCGGCGTAGCGGCTGTTGGGATAGCGCTGGACCACGCGCGAGAAGTCGTCGTAGGCCTGCAGGGGCGAGGCCAGGTCGCGACGGCTGGGGTCCAGCGACCACACCCGCTGCAGCATCACCGTGTCGCGGTTGGAGTTGGCCAGGCCACGCAGGTAGTAGAAGTAGGCGATGTTCTGGTGGGTGGGGTAGGTGCGGATGAAGCGGTCGATGGTGGAGACCGCTTCATCGTGCTTGCCCGACTTGTACTGGGCGTAGGCGGTTTCCATCAGGGCCTGCTCGGTGTAGGGCCCGTACGGGTACTGGGCTACCAGGCGCTTGAACGACTTCTCCGCCTCGCCCCAGCTGCCGCTCTGCATGCGCTCATGGCCGTGCTGGTAGATCTCGGCGACCGGCTGGCCTTCCTCGACATCGTCCTTGTTGAAGCGGCCGCAGCCGGTGGCCAGCAAGGCGGTGGCCAGCAGCAGGACGGCCAGGCGCAGGGGGGCGGACAGGGAGAAGCGGGGGCGATGGGCCATCGGGGGCATGCGGCGCTGGAACGGAAAGACCGATGATAGCCTAGTGGCCTGTCCGGCGACTGACTCCCGACTGCCGGACCGTTCCGGTCACCGCTCCCCGATGCCCCAGCCCAGCCCTGTCCCCCGCCAGGCCACCGTCCCCGACGAGGCCGCCGGCCGCCGTTTCGACGCGGTCCTGGCCGAACTGTTCCCCGAATACTCACGCTCGCGCCTGGCCGCCTGGATCAAGTCCGGCGACGCCCTGCTGGCCGGCGAACCGGCCCGCCCGCGCGACCCGGTCCGCGGCGGCGAGGCGGTGACCCTGGTCGCGGTGGTCGAGGTCCAGACCGAGGCGGTGGCGCAGGACATCCCGCTGGACATCCTGTACGAGGACGCCGACCTGTTCGTGCTGGACAAGCCGGCCGGGCTGGTGGTCCACCCCGGTGCCGGCAACCCGGCCGGGACCCTGGTCAACGCGCTGCTGCACCGCGACCCGGGGCTGGCCGTGCTGCCACGCGCCGGCATCGTCCATCGCCTGGACAAGGACACCAGCGGGGTGATGGTGGTGGCCCGGACCCTGCCGGCGCATACCGGTCTGGTGGCGCAGCTGGCCGCGCGCGAAGTCCATCGCCAGTACCTGGCGGTGGTGGTCGGCGCGCTGGTCTCCGGCGGCACCGCCCATGCGGCGATCGACCGCCATCCGCGCGACCGCCTGCGCATGGCCGTGCGCGAGGACGGCAAGGACGCGGTCACCCACTTCCGCCTGCGCGAGCGCTTCCGCGCCCACACCGCGCTGGAGTGCCGGCTGGAAACCGGCCGCACCCACCAGATCCGCGTGCACATGCAGCACCTGCGCCATCCCATCGTCGGCGACCCGTTGTACGGCGGCCCGCTGAAGCTGCCCAAGGGCGCGACCGAGGAACTGGCGGCGCAGCTGCGCGGTTTCAGGCGCCAGGCCCTGCATGCCGAGACCCTGGAGTTCGCCCATCCGGTCAGCGGCGCGCCGGTGCGGGTGTCGGCGCCGGTTCCGGCGGACATGCTGCAACTGCTGCAGGTGCTGCGCGAGGACACCCGCGCCTGGGACCAGAGCCAGCGGCGCTGAGCGCCGCAGTCGCCATGGCCAGCGCCTCCGATCCCGTCCACCGCCCAGTCCACCGGCCGGCGTCCGATCCGGCCGTGCTGGCGGCCGACTGGCCGGCGCCACCGGGCGTGGTCGCCTTCACCACCCTGCGCCAGGGCGCGGGCGTGTCGGCGGCACCGTTCGATGCGTTCAACCTCGGCAGCCGTTGCGGCGACGATCCGGCCGCCGTGGCCGCCAACCGGGTCGAACTGCTGCGCCGCGCCGGCCTTCGGTCGCCGCCGCACTGGCTGCGCCAGGTGCATGGCCGCGGCGTGCTGCGCTTCGACGGACCGGCCGTCAGTGGCGTGGCCGGTGACGGAAGGCCCGACAACGGTGATCACAACAAGCACATGAAAAATGTCGGCGTGCCTGGTGCCACGTTCGAAAGCGAACCCGAAGCCGACGCGGCGGTGACCTCCACGCCGGGCACCGTGCTGGCGATCCTCACCGCCGACTGCCTGCCGGTGGTGCTGGCCGCCGACGACGGCAGCGAGGTCGCCGCCGCCCACGCCGGCTGGCGTGGCCTGGCTGGCGGCGTGCTGGAGGCGACCGTGGCGGCGATGCACGCGCCGCCTTCCCGGTTGCGGGCCTGGCTGGGCCCGGCCGCCGGCCCGCAGGCCTACGAGATCGGCGCCGAAGTGCGCGAGGCCTTCATCACCAGCGATCCGGACGCCGCCGCGGCCTTCGCCGCGACCCGCCCGGGCCACTGGCGGGTGGACCTGTACGCCCTGGCCCGGCGCCGCCTGCAGGCGGCGGGCATCGCCGCCGACGCGATCCATGGCGGCGGCCTGTGCACCATCTCCGACCCGCAGCGCTTCTATTCGCACCGCCGCGACCAGCGTACCGGCCGCATGGCCACCGTAGTCTTCAGGCATCGCGCCCAATCCCCGTAGGTCGGGGCCACGCCCCCGACGCATCGACAGCCGTCGGCCACGTGGGGCCGGTTCGTCGGCCACGTGGGGCCGACCTACGCCCATCATCCCGTAGGTCGGGGCCACGCCCCCGACACCCCCGGGCGGCCATACCCCGACGCACATGGCGCCACGCCTCGAACGCCACGCATCATCGCCGTCGGCCACGTGGGGCCGGTTCGTCGGCCACGTGGGGCCGACCTACGCCCATCATCCCGTAGGTCGGGGCCACGCCCCCGACACCCCCGGGCGGCCATACCCCGACGCACATGGGGCCACGCCTCGAACGCCACGCATCATCGCCGTCGGCCACGTGGGGCCGGTTCGTCGGCCACGTGGGGCCGACCTACGCCCATCATCCCGTAGGTCGGGGCCACGCCCCCGACACCCCCGGGCGGCCA
>JAGOWL010000060.1:0-8760 GCA_018060215.1 Pseudoxanthomonas sp. | reverse complement strand
GCCACGCCTCGAACGCCACGCATCATCGCCGTCGGCCACGTGGGGCCGGTTCGTCGGCCACGTGGGGCCGACCTACGCCCATCATCCCGTAGGTCGGGGCCACGCCCCCGACACCCCCGGGCGGCCATACCCCGACGCACATGGGGCCACGCCCCCGAAGCCTTCACCACGCCCCCGACGCCTTCCTCAGCGGAAGTTGTAGACCAGGTTGACCGTGGTCAGCGTGTCGGTCTTGCGCACGCCGCCGGCCTGGTCCACGTCGGTGTTGTGGCGGGTCTGCAGCGCGGCCTTGAGTGCGAAGCGCTCGTTCATCGCCACCGCCACGCCCAGGTCGTTCTGGATGAAGGTGTTGTCCCGGCCCGATTCCACCAGCAGCGTATCCACCAGTTCGGTGCTGGCGGTGAGCTGGTGGCGGAAATCGAGCCTGCCGCGGCCGATGAAGTCGCCCTCGGTGCGGCCGCTGTCGGCCTGGCGCGCGCGCCGGTAGCCGGGGCCGATTTCCCCCACCAGCCGGGTCTTCTCCCGGTCGATGAAACGATGGCCGTAGCCCAGGGCGACGGTGGCCTGGTAGTCGAAGGCGGCGAAGTCGTCGTTCTCGTAGCGCGCCGTCGCCGACAGATGCTGGCGCGGATTGAAACGGTATGCGCTGGACCCGACCAGCTCATAGCGGTTGGCACTGGTCTGGTACAGCGTGTCGACGATGCCGTCGCCATCGTAGTCGCCGCTGACCTCGCCCTTGGCGCGCAGCGCCGAGGCACCGATCGAGTGGGTCCAGCGATCGTCCTCGTAGCCGAAGGCCAGCTTGGCATTGAGGTTTTCCGAGCGCGAGTTGCCGCGCGACAGCGCCAGGCCCAGTTCGCCGGTGCCGGTCCAGCCGGTGGGCGGTGGCGGGGCGTCCTGGGCGATGGCGGACAGCGGCGCCAGGACTATGAACGAAATGGCAAATGCCTTGCCTGCAAGCATGTGGGGGTTCTCGTGTCGTGGGGGAGCGGCGCCGGGTCGCGAAGGCTGCGGTGGAGGGCAGGCGGTGGAGCGGGCGCGCGGCCCATGATAGCCGGTGCGGCATGCCCTGGCCCGGCGTGGGCGCTCAGGCCGATGCCAGTGCGTGCAGGTAGTTCTTGCGCCAGGCGTGGATGTCGTGTTCGAGCAGGTGGTCCAGCATCGGCCGCCAGCGCTCGCGGCGTTGCGCCAGCGGCATCGTTGCCGCGCGGGCGATGGCGTCGGCCACGCCGTCCAGGTCGTGGGGATTGACCGCCAACGCCCCGTCCAGTTCCTGGGCCGCACCGGCCAGCAGCGACAGCACCAGCACCCCGGGGTCGTCGGGATTCTGCGCGGCCACGTACTCCTTGGCGACCAGGTTCATGCCGTCGCGCAGAGGCGTGACCAGTCCGATGCGCGCACTGCGGTAGAAGCCGGTGAGCGTGGTGTGCGGGAAATTGCGGTTGACGTAGCGCAGCGGGGTCCAGTCCGGCGCGGCGTGGGCGCCGTTGATGTGGCCGGCGATCTGTTCCAGTTCGCTGCGCAGGTGCTGGTATTCGTTGACGTCGCCACGCGAGACCGGCGCGATCTGCAGGTAGGTCAGGGTGCCGCGCTGGTCGGGATGGCGCTGCAGGTAGCGCTCGAAGCCGCGGAATCGTTCGGGCAGGCCCTTGGAGTAGTCCAGCCGGTCCACGCCGATGGCCAGCAGGCGCTGCTCCAGGCTGGTGCGCAGGGCGCGCAGCGCCGGCTTGTTCATGGCCGCGGCGGCCTGGGTGGCGATTTGCGCGGTGTCGATTCCGATCGGGAACGCACCGCTGCGGAAGCGGCGCCCGCCAGGGACTTCCAGCAGGTTGTCGCCGACGACCCGGCCGCCGCCGTACAGGCGCACGTAGGACTGGAAGCGGTCGTTGTCGCGCCGGGTCTGGAAGCCGAGCAGGTCGTAGGCATAGAGCGTGGAAAACAGCCGCTGGTGGTCGGGCATGGCCATCAGCAGGTCGGCCGACGGCATCGGCACGTGCAGGAAGAAGCCGATCCGGCAGCCGATCCCGCGTTCGCGCAGCAGTGCGGCCAGCGGGATCAGGTGGTAGTCGTGGATCCAGACGGTGTCGTCCTCGCGCAGCAATGGCGCCAGCTTGTCGGCGAACAGGGCGTTGACGCGGTGGTAGCCCTGGCGGGTGCTGCGGTCGTAGTCGACCAGGTCCAGGCGGAAGTGCAGCAGCGGCCACAGCGTGCGGTTGGCGAAGCCGTTGTAGTAGGCGTCCAGGTCGGCGCGGTTCAGGTCCACGGTGAGGTAGCGGATCGGGCCGTCGCGCAGCTCGTGCAGTTGCCCGCTGTGGCCGTGCACGGTTTTGCCGCTCCAGCCGAACCAGACCCCGCCGCGCTCGCCCAGGGCCGCCTGCAGGGCCGTGGCCAGCCCCCCGGCGCGTGCCTCGCCGGGGACGGCGACCCGGTTGGAGACCACGACCAGGCGGCTCACGAGGCCTCCTGCCAGGATCGCGACAGGCGCGTGGCGGCGATGATCAGGCCGACATGCGAATAGGTCTGCGGGAAGTTGCCCCAGCCCTCGCCGTCGTCGAAGGCCATGTCTTCCGACAGCAGGCCCAGGTGGTTGCGGCGGGCCAGTACCCGTTCGAACAGTTCGCGCGCTTCGTCGACACGGCCGATCGCAGCCAGCGCATCGATGTACCAGAAGGTGCAGACGGTGAAACTGGTCTCAGGCGTGCCGAAGTCATCGGCTGCGAGGTAGCGGAACAGGCCGTCGCCATGGCGCAGCTCACGCCCGATCGCCTCCACTGTGGCCACGTAGCGCGGATCATCGGCGGCAATGAAGCCGATGTCGGCCAACTGCAGCAGGGACGCATCCAGGTAGTCGCTCTGGAACGAAGCACTGAAGTGCCCGGCCTGCCCGCGCCAGGCCTGCTCCAGGGTGGTGGCGCGGATGGCGTCGGCGCGCTGCCGCCAGTAGTCGGCGCGCCCGTCCAGGCCCAGGTGCAGGGCGATCCGGGCCAGCCGGTCGCAGGCGGCCCAGCACATCGCCGCGGTGTAGGTGTGGACTTCGGCGCGGCCGCGGAATTCCCACAGGCCGGCGTCGGGCATGTTGAACAGTGCGAAGGCGCGTTCACCCAGCGGCTCCAGCCGGGCGAAGGTGCCGGCATCACCCGGGTCGACCAGGCGCTGGTCGAAGAACAGCTGCGCCGAGGCCAGCACCACGCTGCCGTACACGTCGTTCTGCTTCTGCAGCCAGGCCAGGTTGCCGCGCCGCACCGGGCCCATGCCGCGGTAGCCACCCAGCGACTCCACCTCGCATTCGTCGAGCCGTTCCTCGAAGCCGATCCCGTACAGCGGCTGCAAACTGCCGTCGTGGCTGGCGATGTTGAAGATGTAGCGCAGGAACTCCTCCATGCTGCGGGTGGCGCCCAGCCGGTTGAGCGCACGCACCACGAAGGCGGCATCGCGCAGCCAGCAGTAGCGGTAGTCCCAGTTGCGCGAAGAGCCTGGCGCCTCGGGGATGGAGCTGGTCATCGCGGCGATGATCGCGCCGCTGTCCTCGTACTGGCACAGCTTCAGGGTGATCGCGCTGCGGATCACCGCCTCCTGCCATTCCAGCGGGATCGACAGGTAGCGCACCCATTCGCGCCAGTACTCCAGGGTGCGGCCCAGTGCTTCCTCGACGTAGCCGGGGATCGAGCGATTCACCGGTTCGTCCGGCCCCAGCACCAGGTGCAGGCGATGGGCGAGCACGAACGGCAATTCCTCGCGGATGAAGCGCACCGGTACGTCGGTGCTCAGGCGCAGGGTGAAGTCCGGCAGCAGCCAGCGGACATGGTTGCTGCCCCAGGTGCGCTCGGGTACCTGTGCACCCCAGTGCGCCAGCGGCCGCAGGCGGATGCGGATGCGCGGGCTGCCGGACAGCGGGGCGATCCGGCGCACGATCGAAACCGGGCGGTAGATGCGGCTGTTCTGCTTCCAGCGCGGGGCGAAATCGAGGATCTCCAGTGAACCTCCCCGGCTGTCATGCAGCACGGTACGCAGTACCGCGGTGTTGGGCACGTAGGCCTGCTCGGCGTGGGCGAAATCCTCCAGTTCGATGCCGAAGTCGCCGCCGTCGTGGTCGCGTGGCGACAGCAGCGCGCAAAACGCCGGATCGCCGTCGAAGGCCGGCAGGCAGCTCCACACCACGCGCCCGCGTGCGTCGACCAGGGCGCCGAAGCTGCCGTTGCCGATCACGCCCAGTTCCAGGTTGGCTTCGTGTACGGGGATCTGCATTCCGTGCCCTCGGTGCGGGCGGTAGCGGCGCTACCGCGTGGTGGCCTCCGGTGGTGCGCCGGTGGCTGCATTGGCCAGCAGCCAGTCGTGGACCGCGCCGGTCCCGGCCAGGGTGTGCGTGGCGACGCTGCGCATGCGGGCGCCGACCAGCACGCTCCAGCCGCCGGCGCGGTTGGCCGCGGCGAAACCGTACTCGTCGGTGAGGTCGTCGCCGACGAATACCGGCACCCGGCCGCTGAACGGCGGACGCAGCATCATCCGCTCCAGTGCCCGGCCCTTGTCGGCGCCTTCGGGCACGAATTCGACCACGTGGTCGCCCGGTTGCAGGCGGTAGCCGGGCAGGGTGGCGATGTGTGCGTCGGCGAAGCCGGTCACCACCGCGGCTGCGTGCGGCGCCGCGCGCCAGTGCAGGGCCAGGCTGCTGCCCTTGTCCTCGACCCGCACGCCGGGATGGGCGGCGGCCAGGTGCGCGGCGGCGCGGTGCAGGTGGTGCAGGAATGCCGAGGTGTCGGCGGGGATCTCGGCCGCGGCTGCCGCGTCGCTGCGCAGCTGGTGGCCATGCAGGCCGGCGGCGGGCAGGCGCAAAGGCGCAAACAATGCATCCAGCTGCGCCAGTGGCCGACCGCTGACCAGGGCCACCGCGCCGCCCAGCCGGTCGCTGATCGTGCCGATCGCCCCGCGCAGCTGCGGCCGCAGGCGCACGGCGTCCGGATCGGTGTCGAAGTCGACCAGGGTGCCATCCACGTCGAGGAACAAGGCGCAGCTGTCGTCGAGCGGAGGTGGCGCCGGGCGGGAGGGAATCGCGTCGGCCATGGCCCCATTGTGCACCATGACGCCGTGAGGCCCGGAACATGTCGTCGGCGAGGGTGCAGGCAGGCCGCGCTTCCGCACATGACCACCTGTTGCGGGTCCCGGAGCTGGAATCGCCGGAGGCGCTGCGCCTGTCGCCGGAGCAGCGCGCGGAAGGGAAGCGGCAGTGAAGCGGCAACTGCATGCCCTCCGTGCGCAGTTGGCGCACGGCTGGGCGGCCTGTCCGGTGCGACGCCGGCGCGTGGCCAGCCGGTGCCACGCGCCCTGGCTGCCTTCAGGGTGCGACCGGGAATGTGAGCATCACCATCAGGGTTGCCACCAGGATGACCAGGCTCAGTCCGAACAGCATCCGGCGCGGGGTGCCGGAGCTCTTGTTGCCCACCGCCACGAAGAACAGCACCAGGGCGAACATCACCCCGAGCAGCACGTAGTCCCCCTGTATCCCGCTGACTTCCAGCGCCCGGGCGGCCTTGGCCTCGGCCTCGACCAGCAGGGCTTCGGCCTGGGCCTGCGAAGCCAGGCGGTACTCGGCCATCTCGAGCGGGGTCGATGGGGCGTCGGGATTACGCAAGGGCCGCTGCGCCAGCCAGGCGTCGAAGGCGGGCCGGAACTCCTTGCGGAAGCGGGCGTAGAGGAAGGTCGAGACGCTGTTCTCGCGCGGCACGTAGCCCTGGCCCGGGAAGACGCTGGGGTCGGCGTGGATTTCCACGTTCAGGGCATTGAGCCATTGGGTGAACACGATCGCGTCCAGCGAGCGCAGTTGCCCGGCTTCGGTGAACAGGCGGTTGGCCTGCGCCCGCTGCGCGGCCGCCTGGACATTGAGTTGCGACTGCAGGCTGCCCCAGCTGGAGGCCTCGAAACCGGCCCAGGCGGTAGCGATGGCGGCCATGGCCATGATCAGGGTGAACAGCAGTTCCAGCCGGCCCGATCGGTGCCAGATGCGGGTCTGCGCGGGCTTGCCCGAGACGGGCAGGGAGGCGTCGGTGGCTTCCGGGTTCGGGGCGCTCATGGGGGTGTGCTGAGACGGCAGGAAGGGGAAGGGATGGGGAGTGTGTGGGGTGGCTGGGGGGCTGTAAATGGGGTCGGCTTTGAGGCGGTGGCAGGCCGTGGCGATGGGCCCGGGCCGGCTTGAAACTCCACCGGCGCGCCCGCATCTGGAATCCATTGCCGGCCCGCTGCCGGCCACCCCTTGAATGAGGTATTCCCGATGCGGATGGACAAGCTCACCTCGCGTTTCCAGCAGGCGCTGGCCGACGCCCAGTCGCTGGCCGTGGGCCGCGACCACAACCTGCTCGAACCGGTGCACGTGCTCACCGCGCTGCTGGAACAGTCCGGCGGCAGCACCCGGCCGTTGCTGGCCCAGGCCGGGGTCAACGTGCCGCTGCTGCGCGAGCGCCTGGGCGAGGCGCTGGAAAAACTCCCGAAGGTGTCCGGCCAGGCCGGCAGCCTGTCGGTGGGCAACGACCTGACCCGGCTGCTCAACCAGACCGACAAGCTGGCCCAGCAGCATGGCGACCAGTTCATCGCCAGCGAGTGGTTCGTGCTGGCCGCGCTGGAGGACGGCGGTGAAGCCGGCCGTGCGCTCAAGGCCGCCGGCGCCAACAGGCAGGCCGTGCAGGCGGCCATCGACAAGATCCGTGGAGGCGAGAGCGTGCAGTCGGAAAATGCCGAAGACCAGCGCCAGGCGCTGGAGAAGTACACCATCGACCTGACCGCGCGTGCCGAGTCGGGCAAGCTCGACCCGGTGATCGGCCGCGACGAGGAGATCCGCCGCACCATCCAGGTGCTGCAGCGCCGGACCAAGAACAACCCGGTGCTGATCGGCGAGCCGGGCGTGGGCAAGACCGCGATCGTCGAAGGCCTGGCCCAGCGCATCGTCAACAACGAGGTGCCCGAAGGCCTGCGCGGCAAGCGCGTGCTGTCGCTGGACATGGGCGCGCTGATCGCCGGGGCCAAGTTCCGCGGCGAATTCGAGGAGCGGCTCAAGGGCGTGCTCAACGATCTGGCCAAGAGCGAAGGGCAGATCATCCTGTTCATCGACGAACTGCACACCATGGTCGGCGCCGGCAAGGCCGACGGGGCGATGGATGCGGGCAACATGCTCAAGCCGGCGCTGGCACGCGGCGAGCTGCATTGCGTCGGGGCCACCACCCTGGACGAGTACCGCCAGTACATCGAGAAGGACGCCGCGCTGGAGCGCCGCTTCCAGAAGGTGTTCGTCGGCGAGCCCAGTGTCGAGGACACCATCGCCATCCTGCGCGGCCTGAAGGAGCGCTACGCGGTGCACCACGGGGTGGAGATCACCGACCCGGCGATCGTCGCCGCGGCGACCCTGTCCAACCGCTACATCAGCGACCGCCAGCTGCCGGACAAGGCGATCGACCTGATGGACGAGGCCGCCAGCCGCATCCGCATGGAGATCGATTCCAAGCCCGAGGAGCTGGACCGGCTGGAACGCCGGCTGATCCAGCTCAAGATCCAGCGCGAGATGCTGAAGAAGGAGAAGGACGAGGCCTCGCGCCAGCGCCTGGCCGACCTGGAATCGGACATCGACGCGCTGGAGCGCGAGTTCTCCGACCTGGACGAGATCTGGAAGTCGGAAAAGGCCGCCCTGCAGGGTGCCACCCGGGTCAAGGAGCAGCTGGAGCAGGCCAGGATCGAGCTGGAGGCGGCCCAGCGCGGGCAGGACTACGCGAAGATGAGCGAGATCCAGTACGGGCGCATCCCGCAGCTGGAGAAGCAGCTGGCCGCCGCCCAGGAAGTGGAGCAGAAGGAATTCAAGCTGGTCCAGGACCGGGTCACCGACGAGGAGATCGCGCAGGTGGTCTCGCGCTGGACCGGCATCCCGGTCAACCGGATGCTGGAAGGCGAGCGCGAGAAGCTGCTGCGCATGGAGGATGAGCTGGGCGCACGGGTGGTCGGCCAGGAGGAGGCGATCCGGGTGGTGTCCGACGCGGTGCGCCGTT
The DNA here is from genome assembly GCA_018060215.1 of Pseudoxanthomonas sp. Classification (GTDB taxonomy): domain Bacteria; phylum Pseudomonadota; class Gammaproteobacteria; order Xanthomonadales; family Xanthomonadaceae; genus Pseudoxanthomonas. The sequence continues at coordinate 739 of JAGOWL010000060.1, read as the reverse complement.
CGCGCGCCGGCCTGTCCGACCCGAACCGGCCGATCGGCTCGTTCCTGTTCCTGGGCCCGACCGGGGTGGGCAAGACCGAGCTGTGCAAGTCGCTGGCGCAGTTCCTGTTCGACAGCACCGAGGCGATGGTGCGGATCGACATGAGCGAGTTCATGGAGAAGCACTCGGTCGCCCGGCTGATCGGTGCGCCCCCGGGCTACGTCGGCTACGAGGAGGGCGGCTACCTGACCGAGGCGGTGCGCCGCCGGCCGTACTCGCTGATCCTGCTCGACGAGGTCGAGAAGGCGCATCCGGACGTGTTCAACATCCTGCTGCAGGTGCTCGATGACGGCCGCCTGACCGATGGCCAGGGCCGCACGGTGGATTTCCGCAACACCGTGATCGTGATGACCTCCAACCTGGGTTCGCACCAGATCCAGGAACTGTCCGGCGACGGCAGCGCCGAGGCCTATACCCAGATGAAGGCGGCGGTGATGGGTGTGGTCCAGGCGCACTTCCGCCCGGAGTTCATCAACCGGCTCGACGACATCGTGGTGTTCCACCCGCTGGACAAGGCGCAGATCAAGTCGATCGCGCGGATCCAGCTGCGCGGGCTGGACAAGCGCCTGGCCGAGCGCGGGCTGAAGCTGGAACTGTCCGAGCAGGCCTTCGAGCTGCTGGGCAATGTCGGCTTCGACCCGGTCTACGGCGCCCGCCCGCTCAAGCGGGCGATCCAGGCCCAGGTCGAGAACCCGCTGGC
>JAGOWL010000059.1 GCA_018060215.1 Pseudoxanthomonas sp. | reverse complement strand
GGCCACGCCGGTCGCCACGCCCCAAGGCATCCGCGCCATAATCGGCCCATGGACCGCTACGAACGCATCAACGCCCTGCATCGCATCCTCAAGGCCGCGCGCTACCCGGTCACCGTGCCGCGATTGCAGGAGGAACTGGGCTGCTCGCGGGCCACGGTCTATCGCGACCTGGCATTCCTGCGCGATGCGCTGATGGCGCCGGTGGAAGGCGACGGCGAGGCCGGCTTCCGCTACGAGGCCACCGAGAGCGACCGATTCGAACTGCCCGGGCTCTGGCTCAGTTCCGAGGAACTGTATGCCCTGCTGGCCTCGCAGCAGCTGCTGCGCCGGACCGGGGGCGGCGGCCTGCTGTCAACCATGCTGGCACCGCTGCAGCAGCGCATCGAAGGCCTGCTGGCCGCGCAGTCCGGGGACGGGCGCTGGCCGGTGGAACGGGTGCGCGTGATTGCCCATCGTGGCCGCCGCCTGGACGAAGCCAGCTTCCGCGCCGTCGCCTCGGCGGTGCTGGAACGGCGCCAGCTGGCGTTCGAATACCGCGCCCGTTCCACCGACGAGGCCACCCGCCGGCGGGTGTCGCCGCAACGCATCACCCACTACCGCGACAACTGGTACCTGGACGCCTGGGACCACGACCGGGAGGCCCTGCGCAGTTTCGCCGTGGACCGGATCACCCAGGCCCGGCTGCTGGACGAGGCGGCGCGCGATCTGGACGAGGCCGTGCTCGACCAGCACCTGGCGTCCAGCTACGGCATTTTTTCCGGCGAGCCCAGGGGCTGGGCGACGATCGTGTTCAGCCCCAAGGTTGCGCGCTGGGTGGCCGACGAGCACTGGCATTCCAGGCAGCAGGGGCGTTTCCTGCCCGATGGCCGCTACGAACTCAAGCTGCCCTACAGCGTGCCGCGCGAGCTGCTGATGGACATCCTGCACTACGGTGCCGATGCCGAGATCATTGAGCCGGCGGTGCTGCGCGAGCAGGCGCGGTCGCTGCTGTCACTGGCGCTGTCGCAGTACGACTGAAGCCGGCACGGCCTTCGCCTTGTCCTGTACGCGGGGCGGGCATCCACCCCGCGTACAGGTCCGGCTGCAATCAGGCCTGGTTGCCTGCCTGCGCTTCGGTACCGGTGTCCTCGCGCGGGCGGCCCGGAGCCAGCCACAGCGAGGCCACCATGGTCGCCACCAGCAGGGCGCCGACGGCGAAGATGATGTCGGCCGGCGTGCGCAGCCATACCAGCACATCGATGATCGGGCGGTCCATGAACTCGGCCGAGCGTGCGAACCAGTAGCCGTGCTCGATGTTGGCCTCCAGTTGCAGCACGCCCATCGGCAGCAGGGTCAGCACCGTCATCAGGCCCAGGCCGATGTTCAACGCCCAGAAGCCGCTGCGCAGCAGTCCTTCGCGCCAGACGACGTCGGGCTTGAGGCTGCGCAGGCAGTACAGCATCAGGCCGATGCCGAGCATGCCGTAGACGCCGAACAATGCGGTGTGGCCGTGGGCCGCGGTCAGGTTGGTGCCCTGCATGAAGTACAGCGCGATCGGCGTGTTGATCAGGAAGCCGAGCAGGCCGGCGCCCACCAGGTTCCAGAAGCTGACCGCCAGGAAGAACATGATCGGCCACTTGTAGCGCTCCATCCATGGCGTGGCACGGCCATTGGACCAGGTCTCGAAGGCCTCCAGTCCAATCAGCGCCAGTGGCACCACTTCCAGTGCCGAGATGCTCGCGCCCACGGCGATGATCGCCGTGGTCGTGCCGGCGAAGTACAGGTGGTGGAACATGCCCAGCACGCCGCCGGCCATGAACACGATGGTGGCGAACAGCACGTTGATCGTGGCCGACCTGCCACGCACCAGGCCCAGCTTGACGAAGATGAAGCTGATCACCGCGACCGCGAACACCTCGAAGAAGCCCTCCACCCACAGGTGCACGATCCAGAAGCGCCAGTAGGTGACCATCGAGATATGGGTGTTCTCGCGCCACATCAGCCCGGCCGAGTACAGCAGGCCAATGGCGATCACCGACAGGAACAGCAGACCGGCGATCGAGGACATTTCGTCCTTGCGCTGCAGCGCCGGCCACAGCGCGCGACCCATCAGGGTCAGCCACAGCAGCAGGCCGATGAACAGGTAGATCTGCCAGAAGCGGCCGATGTCGGTGTATTCCCAGCCCTGGTGGCCGAACCAGAAGTTGTGGGCCAGGCCGAGCTTCTGCATCACCGCCATCCACTGCCCGGTGAAGGCGCCGACGACGATCACGATCAGGCTCACGAACAGGAAGTTCACCCCCAGCCGCTGGAACTTCGGCTCATGCCCGGAGATCGCCGGCGCCAGGTACAGGCCGGTGGCCAGCCAGGCGGTCGCGATCCACAGGATCGCCAGCTGGGTGTGCCAGGTGCGGGTCAGGGTGTAGGGCAGGTACTCGGCCAGCGGCAGGCCGTACACGTCCTGGCCTTCGACCTGGTAGTGGGCGGTGGTTGCGCCCAGCAGGATCTGCACCAGGAACAGTGCCACCACCAGCCAGAAGTACTTGCCGACCGCGCGCATCGATGGCGTGACCACGGTGCCGCGCGAGGGGTCCCGCGCCGGTGGCACCAGCGGCGGCTCCTTGCCATGCCAGGCCGCGTAGTGCCAGACCAGCAGGGCGATGCCGGCGATCATCAGCAGGATGCTGAACATCGACCACATGAAGCTGCTGGCCGTCGGAGTGTTGCCGACCACCGGATCGTGCGGGAAATTGTGGGTGTAGCTGATCTTGCTGTCGGGGCGTTCGGTCACCGTGGCCCAGGCCGCCCAGAAGAAGAAGCCCGCCATCAGGCGCCGATGCTCGGGGTCCGGAATCGGGTTCTTGCGCAGGGCATAGGTCTCGCGCAGGTGGGCGCTGGCCGGATCATCGGAGAACACGCTGTCGTAGTGCGCACTGACGGTGGCGATCGCCCGGGCGCGTTCGTCGCTGATGATGATGGTGTCGCTGGCCGGGTCGTAGGTGTTGGCGCGCAACTGGGGGCGCAGCTGCGTCTGCAGCCGGGCCTTGTCGTCGTCGCCCAGCGCCTCGTAGCTGCTGCCGTACTGGGCCTGCGCACGCTCCTCCAGCATCGCCAGGGCTTCCTTGTGCAGCCATTCGGCCGACCAGTCCGGTGCCATCAGCGCGCCGTGGCCCCAGATCGAGCCGATCTGCTGGCCACCGAAGCTCTGCCAGACCTGGCGGCCGGTTTCCAGTTCCTGGCGGGTGAAGACGACCTGTCCGCTCTCGGTCACGATCTTCGAGGGCAGCGGCGGTGCCTGCTGGTGGATCTCGCGACCCATCCACAGCATGATGGCGAAAGTGACGATCAGCAGGGTGGACAACCCCCACCACAGTTTCCTGGTGGTATCCATCGAAGCGCTACTCCTCGGTTGCGGGCCTGGGTGGCACCGGTGGCGAATGGCGTCGCAAAGCGGATTGATGCAGGTCTGGCGGGAGTGCGCCAACCGGGGTGTTCACGCCGGTCGGGCGGGCTCCGGGGTCGGATACTACGCCGATTGTGCGCGTGCGGGCGTGGCCACCGGAACCGGCACCACGCGGCACGCGGACCGACCATCGCATTGGGCAGGCGATCGATGGCGTCGCCAGGCAGATCGCCGAACGCGTTCTTTGAAGGTTCTTCACTCAACCGAGGGATGCCGGATTCGGCCAGCTTGAAAAGCGCCGGAGTTTGTCGGCTTCGGGGGGAGCCGCGGCAGTGCGGGGATCGGGCGCATCGCCTGGTTGCGCCATCCCTGGCTCCAACAGGCGAGCGCAGGCCATTCATGGCCTGCTTGCGCCCGATCCCCGCACCACCGCGTCTTTCGCCACCTGAATGTCCGTGGCTTCGTCGATGCCGGCCCCGGCAGCTCGAAGGCAATGCCCGTCGAAGCGAAGAACGTCACCACCGCGAAGGACGTCGCTGCAAGGGGATTTCGTCCGAGCGGGACATGGACGTCCCGCACCCGCGTGTTGGAGCAGGACGCGGAACCACGCGGCGGACGAAATCCCCTTGCAGCGACGGCCCCCGCCGAAGTCGAGGCTTTACTCCGACCTTGCAGCGGCGGTCCCCTCGCGAAGCCAACGGACTCCGGCGCTTTTCAAGCTGGCCGGATCCGGTATCACCCGATCTGGAGAAGAACTTCTTTGAAGGGTGATGATCCGGGGCCTTGTACGGCCTGCGGTCGCAGCCCTTGAGATGGCGGCCCATCAGGCTGTGGTTCACTGTTCAAGGAGCCGCCGCCATGCCGAACTGGTCACCCACCCGCGCCGTCTTCGCCCGCGGCCTGGCGGGCAATCGTCCCGATCCGGCGCTGGAGCGCCTGCTGCGCAGCTGGCTGGCGGCTGGCCTGCTGGCGGTGCTGCTGGTGCCGGCCCTGCGCGGGTCCAGTGCCTGGCTGGGCTGGTGGCCGTTGTGGCTGGTGGCGATGCCGGGCATGGCCTGGTGGGCGCTGCACCGCTTTCGTATGCCACCGCTGCCGGGGTCCCCGGCCCGGATCCGGCGTTCGCGTCGCACCGGTGGCCAGGCCCGGCGCCGGGCACCGGCAGCGGCTGCAAGCATTCGCCGGGCCGCCTGAATCGGGCCGCCCGGGGGCGGCTGCGCAGGGCTCGATGTGCCGGCAGGGCCTGGGCCTGACCATCGGCAGGGGCCGCGGCATGGGGCCTGTGCTAGCGTCCCGGGTTTGTCCAATTCCCCGGAGTTGCTGGATGTCCCGTCTCGCCCAGGCCTGCCTCGTGGCCGCTTTCGCCGCCGCCGGTGCGGCCCATGCCCAGGAGCCGGCCGTGGCCGACGACCCGTACCAGTGGTTGGAGGAAGTCGCTGGCGAAAAGCCGCTGGAATGGGTGCGGGGCCAGAACGCCCGCACCGACGCCGCGCTGGCCTCGACCGCGGAGTTCAAGCGGCTGGAGGCGGGCATCCGTGAGGTGCTCGATTCGGATGCCAAGATTCCCTTCGTGCAGAAGATGGGTGACTACTACTACAACTTCTGGAAGGACAGGAACCACGAGCGCGGCCTCTGGCGGCGCACCTCGCTGGAGGAGTTCCGCAAGCCGGAGCCGGCCTGGGAAACCCTGCTGGACCTGGATGCGCTGAACAAGGCCGAGGGCGAGAACTGGGTCTGGCACGGCGCCGACTGCCTGCGCCCGGACTACACGCGCTGCCTGATCGCGCTCTCGCGCGGTGGCGCCGACGCCGACGTGACCCGCGAGTTCGACCTGTCGTCGCGCACCTGGGTCGATGGTGGCTTCTACCGTCCGGAGTCCAAGGGCGGCCTGCGCTGGATCGACCGTGACAACGTCTACGTGTTCACCGACTTCGGCCCCGGCTCGATGACCGAATCCGGCTATCCGCGGGTGGTCAAGCGCTGGACGCGCGGTACGCCGCTGGCATCGGCGCAGCAGGTGTACGAGGGCAAGCCCGGCGACATGTACATCGCCGCCGGCCACGACGACACGCCCGGCTACGAGCGCGATTTCGTCACCCGCACCCTGGCGTTCTACAACGACGAGCTGTACCTGGTCGGCAAGGATGGCGCGCTGACCCGGGTGGACGTGCCCAATTCGGCGCAGAAGTCGGTGCAGCGGCAGTGGCTGGGGCTGGAGCTGCGTGAACCCTGGACGGTCGGCGACAGGACCTACCCGGCCGGTGCCTACCTGGTCACCGACTTCGACGCCTTCATGGCCGGCGAGCGCAAGTTCGACGTGCTGTTCGAGCCGACCGCAACCACGTCGCTGGCCGGCGCCACCCTGACCCGCAACCACGTCGTGCTCAACGTGTTCGACGACGTCAAGAACCGGATCAGCGTGCTCACCCACGGTGCCGACGGCTGGACCTCGCAGCCGCTCAAGGTCGGCGATGGCGGCATCGGCACCACCAGCGTGGGCGCGGTGGACGCCGACGAGAACGACCTGCTGTGGGTCACCACCACCAGCTACCTGTCGCCGACCACGCTGCTGCTGGCCGATGCCGCCCAGCCCGATGCCACCGCCCAGCCGCTGAAGTCGATGCCGGAGTTCTTCGACGCCAGCCGGCACGTGGTGGAGCAGCATTTCGCCACCTCGAAGGACGGTACCCGGGTGCCGTACTTCCTGGTGCGGCCGAAGGACCTGGCGTTGGACGGCAGCACCCCGACCCTGCTGTACGGTTACGGCGGATTCGAGATCCCGATGGTGCCCGGCTATTCCGGCGGCATGGGCCGGTCCTGGCTGGACAAGGGCGGCGTGTACGTGGTCGCCAACATCCGCGGTGGCGGCGAGTATGGCCCGCGCTGGCACCAGGCCGCGCTCAAGCAGAACCGGCACAAGGCCTACGAGGACTTCGCCGCGGTGGCCCAGGACCTGGTCAAGCGCGGCATTACCGCGCCCAGGCACCTGGGCATCCAGGGGGGCAGCAACGGCGGCCTGCTGACCGGCAACATGCTCACCCAGTACCCGGAGCTGTTCGGGGCGGTGGTGGTGCAGGTGCCGCTGCTGGACATGAAGCGCTACAACAAGCTGCTGGCCGGCGCGTCGTGGATGGCCGAGTACGGTGATCCGGACAAGCCCGAGGAATGGGCCTTCATCCAGAAGTTCTCGCCCTACCACCTGTTCGATCCGGCCAGGACGTATCCGCCGGTGCTGTTCACCACATCCACCCGCGATGACCGCGTCCACCCCGGCCACGCGCGCAAGATGGCGGCCCGGATGATCGAGGCCGGCAAGGACGTGGACTACTACGAGAACATCGAGGGTGGCCACGGCGGTGCGGCCAACAATGCCCAGGCCGCGCACATGTCGGCACTGGCCTACAGCTTCCTGTGGGACAAGCTGAGCCGGTGACGTGAAGCTGAATCCGAACATCCTCCTGCTGACGACTTCCCTGCTGATGACCTCCCTGTCCGCCTGCACGCCATCCGGCAGCGAAGCCGCTGGTTCCGCCACTGCCGCCGCCCGCACCGAACCGCGCGCCCTGGCCACCGCGGCCACGCCGCCGGACGCGGCGCAGCGGCCGCACACGGTCACCGCCCCGCACGGCGCCCAGCGCAGCGACGAGTACTACTGGCTGCGCGACGACAAGCGCCAGAACCCGGAGATGCTGGCCTACCTGCAGGCCGAGAACGCCTATGCCGATGCGGTGCTGGCGCCGCTGCAGGGCGTGCAAAACAGGCTGTACGAGGAGATCGTCGCGCGGATCAAGCAGGACGACAGCTCGGTGCCGTACCGCGAGCGTGGCTGGTGGTACTACAGCCGTTTCGAGACCGGCAAGGACTATCCCATCCATGCCCGCCGCGTCGACGCCAATGGGGTCGATGCGCTGTCGATCCAGCGCGCCAACGAAGCCGGTGATTTCAGCGGCGAGCAGGTGCTGCTGGACGTCAACACGCTGGCCGAGGGCAAGGACTTCTACCAGGTCGGCGGCTTTACGGTCAGCCAGGACAACCGGTTGCTGGCCTGGGCCGAGGATCTCAATGGCCGGCGCCAGTACACGGTCCGCTTCATCGACCTGGACAGCGGCAAAACCCTGCCCGACACGATCAGCGGGACTTCCGGCGACCTGGTCTGGGCCGACGACAACAGGACCCTGCTGTACGTCGAAAACGACCCCGACACCCTGCTCACCCGGTACGTGAAGGCCCACGTGCTGGGCACGCCGGCGGCCAGCGACACGCTGGTCTACGAGGAGAAGGACGACAGCTTCTACATGGGCATCGGCCGCAGCCGTGACGACCGGTACATCGTGATCGGCCTGGACAGCACCGTATCGAACGAGTACCGCTACGCCCCGGCCGGCGACCCGTCCGCGTTCACCGTGCTGGCGCCGCGCCAGCGCGATGTCGAGTACGACGCCGACCACCTGGGCGGGCGCTGGGTGATCCGCACCAATGCCGATGGCGCCACCAACTTCAAGCTGGTGCAGGCGCCCAGCAACGCCACCTCGCGCGCGCAATGGAAGGACCTGGTGGCGCACGACGAAAACGTGTTCATCGAGGACGTGGAACTGTTCGACGGCTTCCTGGCCGTGGCCGAGCGTTCCGACGCGCTGGAGCGCCTGCGCCTGATCCGCAAGGACGGCAGCCAGGAATACGTGCAGGCCGACGAACCGGCCTATTCGATGGGCCTGTCGGCCAACCCCGAGGCGGACAGCGAGTGGCTGCGCTACGGCTACACCTCGATGACCACCCCGGCCACCACCTACGAACTGAACGTCAACACCGGCGAGCGCCGCCAGCTCAAGCAGCAGCCGGTGCCCGGCTACGACGCCTCGCAGTACGTGACCGAGCGGGTGTGGGCGCCTGCGCGCGACGGCAGGACCAGGATCCCGGTGACCCTGGTCCGCCACCGCGACACACCGAAGGACGGCAGCGCGCCGCTGCTGCAGTACGCCTACGGCAGCTACGGGATTTCGATGGACCCGGGTTTCAGCGCCACCAATGTCAGCCTGCTCGACCGCGGCGTGGTCTATGCCATCGCCCACATCCGCGGCGGCCAGGAGCTGGGCCGCAGGTGGTACGAGGACGGCAAGCTGCTCAACAAGCTCAACACCTTCACCGACTTCATCGATGTCACCGACTACCTGGTGAAGGAAGGCCATGCCGCGCCGGACCGGGTGGCGGCCTTCGGCGGCAGCGCCGGTGGACTGCTGATGGGCGCGATCTCCAACATGGCCCCGGAGAAGTACAACGTCATCCTCTCGCAGGTGCCGTTCGTGGACGTGGTCACCACCATGCTCGACCCGAGTATCCCGTTGACCACCAACGAGTACGACGAGTGGGGCAATCCGGAGCAGAAGGCGTTCTACGACTACATCGTGCAGTACGCGCCCTACGACAACCTGGAGGCCAAGGCCTACCCGGCCATGTTCGTCGGCACCGGGCTGTGGGATTCGCAGGTGCAGTACTGGGAACCGGCCAAGTACGTGGCGCGCCTGCGCGACCTCAACACCAGCGACCGGCCGGTGCTGTTCCGGACCAACATGGAGGCCGGCCATGGCGGCAAGTCCGGGCGGTTCAAGCGCTACCGGGAGTCGGCCGAGATGTACGCCTTCATGCTCGACCAGCTCGGGGTGGCTCGGGCTCCCGGATCGGCGCCCTGATCGGCGCAAGCGTGCGCGCCGCGGCCGGCGTGGCCGGCGACCGGTTCGTCGGGCCGCGGGCCGGTCGCCGGTGATGGCGCGCCGCCGGTCGCCGGCCGGGCCGGCGCCTACGTATCATGGCCTCCATGGGTGAACGCAACCGTTTCCGCTGGGCCTGGTGGCTGCTCGCCTATGCAGCGCTGGGCCTGGGCCTGGTCGGCATCTTCGTGCCGGGCTTGCCGACCGTACCCTTCATCCTGTTGTCGGCCTTCGCCGCTGCGCGCGGCTCGGCACGGCTGGAGAAGCAACTGCTGGACGACCCCCGTTTCGGTCCGCTGATCCGCGACTGGCAGCGGGACGGGTCGGTGCCACGCCGGGCCAAGTGGCTGGCGACCTGGGCCATGCTGGCCAGTGGCCTGCTGCTGGTGGCGCTGATGTGGCTGGGGGCCGCACACCGGGCCTGGATGCTGGCCCTGCCGATCGGCTGCATGGCCGTGGTCTGCATCTGGCTGTGGCTGCGGCCGGAGCCGCCGGTCGACGGGCCGGATCGACGATGAAAGCTGAGCGCTGAGTACTGAGTGCGCGGGACCGCCCGCGCAGGCTGGGCGCGTGCCTCAGCCGCGCGCTGCCGGCTCGTCGTGGCCCGGGTCGGCGGCAGCGCGGGGGAGGGCCGCCGCGCCCTGGCCCTCGTCGGCCTCGAACAGCCGCATCAGGTCGGCGCGCGCCTGGCGCGCGCTCTGCAGCACCGCCGCGTCGTCGTCGTAGACCAGGTACTGCTCGCGCAGCAGGGCCTCGTCGTGCTCGCGGAAGCGACGGGCATGGTCGGCGGCGACGTCCGCCGGCACCCCGAGTTCGGCCAGTACGCGCTCGCCCACTTCCAGGCTGGTGCCGAGCAGTTCGCGGAACGGTTCGGCACCCAGGTCCATCAGCCGCCAGGCGTGCTGGCGGTTGCGCGCGCGGGCCAGGATCTTCGCCTGCGGGTACAGGCGCCGGATCAGGCGCACCGCACGCAGGTTGCTGTCCGGGTCGTCGGTGCAGATCACGAACAGGCGTGCGTGCTGGGCGCCGGCCGCGCGCAGCAGATCCGGACGGGTCGGGTCGCCGTAGAAGATGCGGCCACCGCTGCGGCGCACATCCTCGACCTGTTCGACGCTGCTCTCCAGGGCCACGTAGGGGATGTGCTGGGCGGCCAGCAGGCGGGCCACGATCTGGCCGAAACGACCGACCCCGGCGATCAGCACCTGCGGCGGCTGGGAGGCCGGATCGACCGCATCGTAGCTGGGCACTGGCGGGGCCGCTTGCGCGGTGACGGTGTCGCGCATGCGCCGCTCCAGCGCCAGCATCAGCAGCGGCATCAGGGCCATGGACACGCCCACGATCGCCACCAGGCGGTCGTGGTTGTCCACCGACAGCAGGCCCACCCGCAGGGTTTCGTGGAACACCACGAAGGCGAATTCGCCGCCCAGCCACAGGGTGCCGCCCAGCATCAGCGCCGAGCGCGTCGCCAGCCCGGCCAGCCGGCCAACGCCGAACAGCACCGCGAACTTCACCAGCAGCAGCAAGGCCACGCCCGAGACCACCAGCCCCGGTTCGGCGGCGATCCGGTCCAGGTCGATGCCCATGCCCACGGCGATGAAGAACAGGCCCAGCAGCAGGCCCTTGAACGGGTTGATCTGCGATTCCAGTTCGTGCCGGTATTCCGAATCGGCCAGCAGCACGCCGGCCATGAACGCGCCCAGGCCGGGACTGAGCCCGGCCTGCTGCATGATCCAGGCGCTGCCCAGCACCGCCAGCAGGGCGGTGGCGGTGAACACTTCCGGGGTCTGCGTGCCGGCCACCACGCGCAGCGCGCGGTGCATCAGCAGGCGGCCACCGAACCAGACCAGGGCCAGCGCGCCCAGCGCATGGCCGACCATCGGCCAGGTCAGGGTCTCGTTGCGGATCCCGCCCAGCAGCGGGATCACCGCCAGCAACGGGATCGCGACCAGGTCCTGGAACAGCAGGATCGCGAACGCCAGCTTGCCGAAGTCGCTGCCCAGCTGCTTGCGCTCGGCCAGCAGCTGCAGGCCCACCGCGGTGGACGACAGCGCCAGGCCCAGGCCGGCCACCAGTGCGCCCTTCCAGTGCAGGCCGAAAGCCAGCAGGGCCGCACCCAGCAACAGGGCCGAGAGGAATACCTGTGCACCGCCGGCGCCGAACACCGGCCGCCGCATCAGCACCAGCCGCGCCGGCGACAGCTCCAGGCCGATCACGAACAGCAGCATGACCACGCCGATCTCGGAGGCGGCCAGGATCCGGTCCGGGTCGCTGACCATGCCGATCCCGTCCGGCCCCAGCAGCACCCCGGTGGCCAGGTAGGCCAGCACCGCCACCAGGCCCAGCCTGCGGAACAGCGGCACGGCCACGATCGCCGCCAGCAGCAGGACCAGGGCCAGTTCGAAGCTCAGGCTGTTGGGCACGCGCGGCTCCACGGCGGATGCCGTCAATTATGCGCCCGCGTGCTCCAGCTCGACGTGCTCGCCGGCCGGCCCGTTCAGGCCCAGGCGCGCGCCGGTGTGCAGCAGGTGCCAGCCGGCGGCCTGGAGCAGGCCGGCATCGACCGACGGCAGGCGCAGGCACAGGCTGTGCAGGCCGGCGTGGCGCTGCCCTGGAGCCGGCGGCAGCTGCACCTGGTCGATCTCGACCATGCACTGGCCCGGCATCGGCAGCACCGCCACCGGATAGCGGCCTTCCAGCGGCTTGCCATGGGCGCGGTTGAGCACGGTGATCTTCGTATCGAAGGCCCAGCCCTCGGCACCGAGCAGGGCGCGCCAGGCGCGCTGCGAGGCGGCGCGGTCGGGGGTGCTGGTGACGGCGATGAACGGCCCGGCCACGGTCGCATCGGTCATCGGCAGGTCGAACGGTGGCACCTCGGCCTTGACCTGGGTGAGGTAGAGCAGCTCGCCGCTGGGGCCGAGCACCTGCGCGGCGCGGATCGCATCGCTCAGTTCCAGGTTGGCCGCCGCGCCCAGCACCCGGAACGGTGCGCGCAGGCCGGCGGCCAGGGTGTCGATGTCGCCGACCAGCACTTCCAGCGCCAGCCAGCCGTGACGGAACATCGGCTCGCCTTCCTGCGCACGCGGATCCTCGATCACCCGCAGCACCGGCTCGCCGGCGGCATTGGCCAGCCAGGCCATGGGCGCGCCGGCCAGGTCGGGCAGGCCGAGCAC
>JAGOWL010000058.1 GCA_018060215.1 Pseudoxanthomonas sp. | reverse complement strand
GGCATGCCGGAGCCGGCATCGACGAAACCACGGACACCCAGGTGCGGCTCGTTCAGTCGGCGGCGGGGGCGGCTTCCAGCGCCTCGACCGCCTCGAGGGTGTTCTGCATCAGGGTGGCCACGGTCATCGGGCCCACGCCGCCAGGTACCGGGGTGATCCAGCTGGCCCGCTGGGCGGCGGCGGCATAACCCACGTCACCGACCAGGCGGCCGTCGTCGAGGCGGTTGATGCCCACGTCGACCACCACCGCCCCGGACTTGATCCACTCGCCCGGCACGATCCCCGGGCGGCCGACCGCCACCACCAGGATGTCGGCGTCGCGTACCCGCGCCTCCAGCACCTCCGGCGGGGTGAACTTGTGGCAGCTGGTGACCGTGCAGCCGGCGATCAGCAGCTCCAGCGCCATCGGCCGGCCGACATGGTTGCTCACGCCCACGATCGTGGCGTTGCGCCCACGCACCGGCCGGTCGGTGTGGGCCAGCAGGGTCATGATCCCGCGCGGGGTGCAGGGGCGCAGGCCGAACTGGCGCAGGGCCAGGTGGCCGACATTGGCCGGGTGGAAGCCGTCCACGTCCTTGCGCGGGTCGATCCGGTCGATCAGGGCAGTGGCGTCGGCGATTCCCGGCAGCGGCAGCTGGACCAGGATGCCGTGGACCTTCGGATCGGCGTTGAGCCGGTCGATCAGGGCCAGGATTTCGGCCTCGGTGGTCCCCGCCGGCAGGTCGTGGTCGAACGCCTCGATGCCGACCTTCTCCGCGGCCCGGCGCTTGTTGCGCACGTACACCGCCGAGGCCGGATCCGAGCCGACCAGCACCACCGCCAGGCCGGGGCGGCTGCGCCCGGCGGCCAATCGTGCATCGACCCGGACCTTGAGCTCGTCGAGCAGCTGGTCGGCGACGCGACGGCCATCAAGGATGCGGGCGGGCGTCGGAGGGGCGATCTGCGGGGTGGTTGTCATCGGGCGGTACTTGCGGACCCTGGCGGTCGGTCGGCACATTGTCCCCGATTCGGCAACCGATGGGGATGAAGATGGTCGATGACCTGCAACCGCAAACACCCACACCCACCGCGGCGCGCAGGCGTTCGCCCCTGCGCATGATCGTGCTGGCGCTGGTGGTGCTGGCGGTGCTGGCCTATGCCGCGCTGTGCCTGCTGCTGTTCACCCGCCAGCACGATGCGGTGTACTTCCCCGCCCTCACCCGGGTGGAGGCCGCTGCCACCGATCTGGAGATCCGTTCCGGCGAGGTCGTGCTGCGCGGCTGGGAGGTGAACCCGGGCAGGCGCGACGCCCTGGTCTACTTCGGCGGCAACGCCGAAAGGATCGAAACCTGGCGCGAACGCTTCGGGGAATGGTTCCCCGACCGCAGCGTCTACCTGGTCGCCTACCGCGGTTACGGCGCCAGCGACGGCAGCCCGCGCCAGGAGCCGCTGCTGGCCGACGCGCTGGTGGTGTACGACGAGATCCGGCGCCGCCACCCGGATGGCGACATCGGCGTGGTCGGGCGCAGCCTGGGCACCGGCGTGGCCGCCTGGGTCGCTTCGCAGCGGCCGGTGCGCAAGCTGGCCCTGGTCACCCCGTTCGACAGCCTGGTTGAAGTGGGCCAGGCCCATTACCCGTGGCTGCCGGTGCGCTGGCTGGCGCACGAGCGCTATCCGGCCGCGCAGTACCTGCAGGACTTCGGCGGCCAGGTGCTGGTCCTGCGCGCCGGCCAGGACAGCATCGTGCCGGCGGCCAATACCGACCGCCTGCTGTGGGCGCTGCCCGATCAGGCGCCGGTGCGGGTGGTCGACTTCCCCGGCCATGGCCACGTCGACCTGGCCGATGACCCCGGGTATGGCGAGGCGCTGTCCGGATTCATGCGCTGAGCCGGCCCGCCGCCGTTCACTCTTCCGGCCGCGCCTGCGGCTCCTGCGGTACCACTGGCGTCGCGGCTTCCGCGTCCGCCGCAGCGGCCGGATCCAGCCGCTTCGACTCGCGCCGGGGCACGGTGAACGGCGTCGGCGTGGCCGGCGCGGTATTGCCGATGATCAACGGCGTGCCGGCACGCACGTCGCCGGCGGCAATCTCCAGGGCGAAACGCTCGCCATCACGCTGGCGCACCTCCGCGGCCGCCTGGGCGGCGCTTTCCACATCCATGTCCAGGGCCTCCAGGGCGGCCTGGCCGAAGCGCAGCGCCGACTCGAAGGTCTCGCGGACCTGGTAGTGGACATCCAGTCCGACCAGCTCCAATGCATGCTCGCGGTCGAACGCCCGTACCAGGATCCGCGCCTGCGGGAACAGTTGCCGGCACATCCTGGCGATCTGGCTGGCCGCCTGGCGGTCGTCCACGCACACCGCGATCGCCCGCGTGCTGGCGGCGCCGCAGGCGCGCAGCACGTCCGCGCGCCGCCCGTCGCCGTAGTAGACCTTGAAGCCGAATTCGGACGCGCTGCCGATCATCTCGATATCGGTATCGATGATGGTCACGTCCACGTCGCGCGACAGCAGCGCCTGGCTCACGACCTGGCCGAAGCGGCCGAAACCGATGATCAGCACGCTGCCGGACAGCCCCTGCGCCAGCTCCACCCCGTCGGCCGACGCGCTCGCCTGGACCGCCGTGAACCGGCGCATCGCCAGCACCACCAGCGGCGTCAACGCCATCGACAGGACCACGATCGCGGTCAGCTTGGCGTTGGCGGTGCCGTCGATCACCCCGGCCGCCTGTGCCGCCGAGAACAGCACGAACGCGAACTCGCCGCCCTGGGCCATCAACACCGCACGATCCAGCGCCTCGGCGTGGCTGCTGCGCATGATCCGCGCCGCCGCGTAGATGCACGCGGCCTTGGTGGCCATCATCGCCAGCACGCCGGCGGCGATCAGCGGCCAGTTCGAGGCCACCACCGCCAGGTCCAGGGCCATGCCCACGGCCAGGAAAAACAGCCCCAGCAACAAGCCACGGAACGGCTCGATATCCGCTTCGAGCTGGTGGCGGAAGGTGGACCCGGACAACAGCACGCCGGCCAGGAAGGCGCCCATCGCCATCGACAATCCGCCGATCTCCATCAACAGCGCCGCGCCCAGTACCACCATCAGCGCCGCGGCGGTCATCACCTCGCGCGCCCGCACCCGCGCCAGCAGGCGGAACAACGGGTTGAGCAGCCAGGTGCCGGCGGCGACCAGCCCGGACAGCGCCGCCAGCGCGGTCAGCACGCCGGCCACGCGGCTGCCGGTCGCTTCCTGCGGCAGCGGCGACATGAACACGACCAGCGCCAACAGCGGCACGATCAGCAGATCCTCGAACAGCAGGATCGAAACCATCTTCTGCCCACGCGGCAGGGCGATGTCGCCGCGCTCGCCCAGCAACTGCATCACGATCGCGGTGGAGGTCAGGACGAAGCCGGCCGCGCCGACGAACGCGGTCTGCGGGCGCATTCCCAGCAGCATCGCCACGCCGGTCAACGCCAGCGTACAGGTGGCGATCTGCAGCGTGCCCAGGCCGAAGATCTCCCGACGCAGACCCCACAGGTGCGAGGGCCGCATCTCCAGGCCGATCACGAACAGGAACATGACCACGCCCAGTTCGGCCACGTGCAGGATCGCCTGCGGGTCGGTGAACCAGCCCAGGCCGAACGGGCCAATGATCAGTCCGGCACTGAGGTAGCCCAGTACCGAACCCAGGCCCAGGCGCCGGAACACCGGCACCATCACCACCGCCGCGCCGAGCAGCGCGACGACCTTGACCAGCTCGCTTCCACCGCCGCCTTCGACCGCCATGTTGCAGTCCCCTTCCCGTCCATGGCCGGCGCGGGCCGGCGTGATTGCGCTTGCGCAGCGTCGCGCCGGATTCAGCCGCCGCTGGCGCAGAACGCAGCGTAGTCGATGTAGCCCGGGAACGGCCGCCCGGGCGCGCACACCGGGCAGTCCGGATCCGGTGCCAGCCGCGTCTGGCGGAATTGCATGGCCAGCGCGTCGAACTGCAGCAGGCGCCCGGCCAGCGGCTGGCCGATGCCCAGCAGCAGCTTGATCGCCTCGGTGGCCTGGAGCAGGCCGACGATGCCCGGCAGCACGCCGAATACGCCGGCTTCGTCGCAACTGGGTGCGAACTGCGGCGGCGGCGGCTGCGGAAACAGGCAGCGGTAGCAGGGGCAGCGGCCGCGCAGGCGACCGGCATCGAACACGCTGGCCTGGCCGGTGAAACGCTGCACCGCCCCGTACACCAGCGGCTTGCCCAGTTTCACGCAGGCGTCGTTGAGCAGGTAGCGCAGCGGGAAGTTGTCCGAGCCGTCGATCACCACGTCGACCCCGTCCAGCAGCGCCTCGACATTGGCCGAGGTGATCCGCTGCGCGACCGCCTCGACCCGGGTGCGCGGATTCAGGGCCGACAGGCGTTCGCGCGCCGACTCGACCTTGGCGCTGCCGATGGCCTGTTCGGTATGCAGGATCTGCCGCTGCAGGTTGCTGCGCTCGACCACGTCATCATCGACCAGGCGCAGGTCGCCCACGCCGGCGGCGGCCAGGTAGAACGCCGCCGGCGAGCCCAGGCCGCCGGCGCCGGCCAGCAGCACGCGCGCGGCTTCCAGCCGGCGCTGTCCGTCCAGGCCGACCTCGGGCAGGCGCAGGTGGCGCGAATAGCGCTCCAGGAAATCGGCCTGGTCGGCATCCAGGTCCGGCCGCACCACCGGCAGGCCCTGCCGGATCCAGCCCTCGGTACCGCCCTCGACCGAGCGCACCCGGGCGTAGCCGGCCGCGCGCAGTACCCGGGCCGCGTCCAGCGATCGCCTGCCCAGCTGGCACACCAGCAGCACCTCGGCATCCATATCCGGCAGGTAGCGGCCGGGATCGGCCTCCAGCTCGGCACGGTCGATGGCCAGGGCCCCTTCGGCCTGGCCGGCGGCACGTTCGTGCGGCTGCCGGATGTCGACCAGGATCGCGCCATGCTGCTGGCGCTCGCGCGCCTGGCCGGGACTGAGGGTCGGAATATCCATGCCGGCGATTATCGCCCGGTTGCCGCGACCGGGCGGCACGCCATCCAACCGGCCCGGTGTGCCCGCCACCGCAGGCACCGGCCCGGCATCACTTGCCGCGCTTGACGTGGCGCATCAGCCGCCGCTTGCGCGCGACCTGGCGGTCGCTCAGTTCGTTCTTCTTGCCTTCGTAGGGATTGGCGCCCTCGCGGAACAGCATCCGCACCGGCGTGCCCACCAGCTTGAAGCGCTTGCGGAAGAAGTTCTCCAGGTAGCGCTTGTAGGAATCGGGCAACTCCTTCAAACGCGTGCCATGGACCACGAAGGTCGGCGGGTTCTCCCCGCCCGGATGCACGTAGCGCAGCTTGGCCGCATGGCCGCGCACGCTCGGCGGCGGATTGGTCTCCACCGCGATCTCCAGCGCCTTGTTGACCTCGCTGGTGCCGAAGCTGCGGATCGCCGAAGCATGGGCCCGGTGCACCGCGCGGAACAGCTCGCGCAGCCCGGAACCGTGTTTGGCGGAAATCCGGATCGCCTCGGCCCAGGGCACGAACGACAGCTTGCGCGCCAGCAGTGCCTCGGCCTGCTCGCGCTGGTAGGTCGTGAGCCCGTCCCACTTGTTGACCCCGATCACCAGCGCACGCCCGGCATCGAGCACCGCGCCGAGCACGGTGGCGTCCTGGTCGGTCACCCCCTCGGTGGCGTCGAGCATCAGCACCGCCACCTGGCAGCGCTCGATCGCCTGCAGGGTCTTGACCACGCTGAACTTCTCCACCGCCTCCTCGACCCGGCCCTTGCGCCGGATGCCGGCGGTGTCGATCAGCCGGTACAGCCGGCCGTCGCGCTCCAGGTCGGCGGCGATCGAATCGCGGGTGGTGCCCGGCACCTCCGAGGCGATCATCCGCTCCTCGCCGAGCAGGCGGTTGACCAGGGTCGATTTGCCCACGTTGGGGCGGCCGACGAAGGCCACGCGCAGGCGATCGGGGTCGTTGTCCAGCTCCTCGGCGCTGCCCTCCTCGGGCAGCCGCGCCAGGATTTCCTCGTGCAGGTCGTCGATGCCCTGCCGGTGCGCGGCCGACACGGCCAGCATTTCGCCGAACCCGTAGCGGGCGAACTCGGCGCGCACCGCTTCCTCGTGGGTGCCGTCGATCTTGTTGATCACCAGCACCGTGGGCCGCGCCAGCTTGCGCAGCCAGGCCAGGATCTCGTCGTCCAGCGCCGAGGCGCCCTCGCGGCCATCGACCACGAACAGCACCAGGTCGGCCTCGGACGCAGCCGCGCGCGCCTGGCGCGCGGTGGCACCGGCCAGGCCCTCTTCCTCGCCGGCGATGCCGCCGGTATCCACCAGCAGGAACGGCTGCTCAGGATCGAGACGGCATACGCCGTAGTGGCGGTCGCGGGTGACGCCCGGCTCGTCGTGCACCAGGGCGTCGCGACTGCGGGTCAGGGCATTGAACAGGGTCGACTTGCCGACATTGGGCCGTCCAACCAGTGCAACCAGCGGCAACATCGTCCGTCCCCTGCCCGATCCGCCTGCTCAGTCCAGTCGGAAGGCGTTGAGTTCGCCGTCGATGGTCTGTACCAGCAGGATGTCGTCAGCCACCAGCGGCTGGCCCTTGATCGGCTTGCGACCGCTGCGCTCGCGCGCGGCCATCTCGCCGTCGGACAGGCGCATCCAGTGCAGGTAGCCTTCGATATCACCGACCACCGCATAGTCGCCCTGCACCGCCGCGCCGGTCAGCGAGCGCCGTGCCAGCACCGGCTGCGACCACAGGGCCGCGCCATTGTTGCGATCGAGCAGGTAGACCGTTCCGGCCGGGCTGGACACCAGCACACCGTACGGGGACACCGCCATGCCGCCGATGCCGCCGTGGTCGCTCTGCCACATGGGCCGGCCACTGGGTCCGTCGATGGCGATGGTGCGATTGCGGAAGCTGCTGGCAAACAGCATCACCCCGTCGATCAGCGGGCCGCTGTCGACATCGGCCATGCGATCCAGTTCCGAGCGCCCTTCGGCCAGGCCTACGGCCTGCTTCCACAGCACGCGCCCGTCCTGCATGCCCAGCGCGGTCAGGGTGCCTTCGTCATTGCCGGAAAACAGCACGCCCGGACCCCAGGCCAACGGCGCATTGCCGCGCACGGTCAGGCTGGGCAGTTCCTGTTCGCTGAACCAGCGACGCTCGCCGTTGGCTGCGTCCAGCGCAGTGATACGACCGTCATTGCCGCGCACGAACACATGGCCCTGGGCCACCAGTGGCGCAGTGATCACCTCGCTGTTGACCCGGGCCCGCCAGCGCTCGCTGCCGTTGCCCGCATCCAGTGCGATCACGTCGCCGCCCAGGCTGCCGACCACGACCAGGCCTTCGCCCACGCCGGGGCCGCCGGACAGGCGCAGCTCTTCCTTGCGCCCGGCCTTGAAGCGCCACACTTCCTTGCCGGTCTGCAGGTCCAGCGCGACCACGCCACCGTCGGTGGCGGCGGCGAACACGTGGCCGTCGGCCACCGCCGGCCGCTGCCGCGCACCGATCTTGCCTTCACCTTCGCCCAGGTTGGCCGACCAGACCCGGCGGGGCTTGACGGTGGCTTCAAAGTCGACCAGTTCCGCCGGCTCGGCCGCCTTCTTGGCCGCCGAATCCTTGCCGGCGAACCAGCCCTTCATCGTCGAGCAGCCCGACAGGGCCACGACCAGCAGGCCTGCACCGGCGACGGCGCGGATCAGATGCTTGTGCGTCATCTCAGCCCGCCTCCGCCGGTTCGGGCAGCGTGCCGCCAACTTCCTGCAACTTCAATTCGATCCGGCGCCGGGCCGGCGAGGCCACGTCGGTGCCAGCCAGCGCATCGGCATAGGCGTCGCGGGCCTGGTCACGCTGGCCCGAGGCCAGCAGGGCGTCGCCACGCAATTCCAGTGCCGCACTGCCTGCATCGCCTTCCAGCAGCTTCAGTGCTTCCTCGGGCTTGCCGGTGGCGTTGAACAGTTGCGCCAGGCGCTCGTCCACCACCTCGCGCAGGGACGGATCGACCTGGATCCCGCGCAGGGTGGCGATCGCCTCGTCCGGCTTGCCGGCCTCGACCTGGGCCTTGGCCACGCGCAACGCGGCCAGGGTGGCATAGGTGCCTTCCTGTCCGGCCAGCAGGGTGCCGGCCTGTTCCACCTGGCCGGCGTCGAGCTGCTTGAGCGCCTGCGCATAGGCGGTGTGGGCCTGCTCCTGCTGGCTGGCCTGGTGGCTGACCCAGGCCCGCCAGCCGTAGATCGCGGCGATGCCCAGGGCCAGTCCGCCGAGGATGCCCAAGGCGTTCTTGCGCAGCCAGGTGCGAACGCGTTCGCCCTGTTCGTGTTCGTCCAGCAGGTCGTCGATTGCCATGCAGTTCCCTGCCCCGCGCAGCGGTCGGCGGGGTCTGTCTGTTGCTGTGGAATGCCGCCGGTGCCGGCCTAGTCGGCGGCGCTGACGGAGCCGTCAGAGGATACCGCAAAGCGGGCGACGTTCGCCCGCA
Source organism: Pseudoxanthomonas sp. (assembly GCA_018060215.1). Lineage (GTDB taxonomy): Bacteria > Pseudomonadota > Gammaproteobacteria > Xanthomonadales > Xanthomonadaceae > Pseudoxanthomonas. The sequence goes on along the minus strand of JAGOWL010000058.1, from coordinate 3,876 downwards.
GGTACGGCGTCAGGTCCACGATACCGCCGGCATGCTGAACACGTGCCACCGCCGCATTGCCCAGCACGACGCGACCGACCTGGCCGGCCTCGAAGCTGCGCCGGTCGCCCGCCTGCACCAGGCCCTGCTCGAGGGTGGCGCCATCACGCCCGCTGACCTGCAACCAGCTCTCGCCACTGAACTCCAGCACCAGCGCCGTGTCCGGCGCGACCGTGCGCGCAAGCGAAGGTGTCAGCGAGGCCATGTAGGGGCCGGCGGCTTCGCTGCTGGCGGTTGTCGCCGTCGCGTTGCCCGTGGTTGCCGGAGTGCCGCCGGCCGGCGGGGCCTCGGCATCGATCCCCGGCGGCACCGCGTCGAGCGAAGCGGTGGTCGGCACCGCCTCCTGGAAATGGGAGCGGGTGGCCAGCCACACCGGCACCACGATGGCCGCGGTGATGACCACGTACACCGCCCGCCGCCCGGCGCTCTCCATCCAGCGCTGGTAACGCGGGGTATGCTCATGGCTGACCAGCCGGGTGGGACTGGTGGCGGCCACGCCATTTTCCAGGAACGGTTCGATGTCGACCCCGACCAGGCCGGCGTAGCTGCGCAGTTTTCCGCGAACGAACACGCCGGCGCCGATCACCTCCCAGCGCCCGTCCTCGATCGCCTCCACCACATGCAAGGGCATGCGCAGGCGGACGGCGACGGCCTGCCGGTCCAGGCCTGCCGCGACCCTGGCCTCCCGCAACCTGGCGCCACACCCCTGCGCATCTCCCGGGATGCTCGCGCTGGAATCGTGCATCACTTTGGACCTTCCCCGGTCTGTGCGTTCGCGGCCTGCGGGAACTCCGCCCTCAGCCGCTGCTGATATCGACTGGCGGCCGCCCTGTCGCCAAGCCCTTCCTCGATCGATGCCGCAAGTTGTAGCACGGACGCATCGGCCGGCGCAGCCGCCAGCCTGCGTTCGGCAAAGGCGCGCGCCTCGAAAAACCTGCCCTGGCCATATTGATACTCGGCCATGCTCGCCAATGCATAGGCGTTGTCCGGCTCCATCTCCAGGGCGCGACGCAGGTCACGGTCGGCGCGTTCACGCTGTCCGCTTTTGAGGGCACAGCCACCGGCATTGGCCAGTGCCGAAGACGGCGAGCCGTAGCCCGGCGCGGCCACGGCCCGGTCGAACCAGACCAGGGCCTCGGCCGGATAGCCGTTGGCGCACAGCCAGGCCCCGTAGTTGTTCAGCGCCTCGCCACGCTCCGGACCCAGCTCGGCGGCGCGCCGGTAGTGGCTGCCGGCACGGGCGGCATCCCCGCGGCGCGAGGCGATCACGCCCAGCACGGTATGGGCGTCCACCGAGCCCGGATCCAGCCGCAAGGCGCGGTTGGCCTGCTTTTCGGCCTCGGCCAGGTCGCCGGAAACCAGCCGCTGGGTGGCCAGGCCCAGGGCATCGCGGACCTGGACCCGCTTCTTGACCGCATCGTTGTCCGAGTAGCGGTACTCGGGCGCGATCTGTTCGCTGCCCTTGATCTTCGGCGGCTTGATGGTCGGCGATTTCGAGCAGGCGGCCAGCGCCAATGCGCCGGCCAGCACCAGCATCAGCCAGCGCTCAGGCTGCATGCCCATCGACCTGCTCCGCAGTGCTGCCACCGGCCCGCTCCAGGCCGCGGCGGAATTCGGCCTGGCGCCGGGTGCGGTCCATGACCTGCCCCTTGAGCTGGCCGCAGGCCGCATCGATGTCGTCGCCGCGGGTGCGCCGGACCGGGGCGATCATCCCGGCCTCGTTGAGCAGCTTCTGGAAGGTGCGGATGGCCGCGTCCTCCGGGCGCTGGAACCGGGTTCCCGGGAACGGGTTGAACGGGATCAGGTTGACCTTGGCCGCATCCTTCATCTGTACCCGGCGATCGAACTCGCGCAGCAGCTTCACCAGCCCGCGCGCGTGCTCGGGCTGGTCGTTGACGCCCTTCATCAGGGTGTATTCGAAGGTGACCGAGTCGCCCTTCTTGCGCAGCGCGTAATTGACGCAGGCATCCATCAGCACGGCGATCGGGTACTTGCGGTTGATCGGCATCAACTCGCTGCGCAGCTCGTCGAACGGCGCATGCAGCGACACCGCCAGCGACACGTCGCTCTCCACGCCCAGCCGGTCGATCATCGGCGCCAGGCCGGCGGTGGACAGGGTCACGCGCTTGTTGGCCAGTCCGTAGCCCAGGTCGTCGCGCATCACGCTCATCGCGCGCACGACGCTGTCGAAATTCATCAGCGGCTCGCCCATGCCCATCATCACCACGTTGGTAAGGCGGCGGCGCTGGTGCGGCACGTTGCCCAGGTGGCGGGCGGCGACCCAGACCTGGCCGATGATCTCGGCGGTGGTCAGGTTGCGGTTGAAGCCCTGGGTGGCGGTGGAGCAGAAGGTGCAGTTCAGGCCGCAGCCGACCTGGGAGGACACGCACAGGGTGCCGCGCCCCTTGTCGGGGATGTACACGGTCTCGATCGCGTTCCTGCCGTCGGTGCCCATCGCCAGCAGCCACTTGTGGGTGCCGTCGGCGGAGGGCTTGTCGAACACGACGTTGGGGACGACGACCTGGGCATGCGCATGCAGCTTGGCGCGCAGCACCTTGCCCAGGTCGGTCATCTGGTCGAAGTCGGTGACGTAGCGGTGGTGGATCCACTTCATCACCTGGTGGGCGCGGAACTTCTGCTCGCCGAGGACCTCGACGAAGAAGCGCTCCAGGCCGTCGCGGTCCAGGTCGAGCAGGTTCTGGCGCACGCCAACGCCGGCGGACACGGGGCCGTCGGTGATGGTCAGGCTTGGAATGGGCTGCAACCCGGACACGTGGTCAACTCCTGCCTCAGCGCGAAACGACTTCGGTGGCGGCAAAGAAGTACGCCACCTCGATGGCGGCGTTCTCCACCGAGTCCGAACCGTGGGCGGCGTTGGCATCGATCGAGTCGGCAAAGTCGGCGCGGATGGTGCCCGGCGCGGCGTCCTTCGGATTGGTGGCGCCGAGCAGGTCGCGGTGCGCGAGCACGGCGTTCTCGCCCTCCAGGACCTGGATCATCACCGGGCCGGAGATCATGAACTCGACCAGGGCGTTGAAGAACGGGCGCTCGCGATGCACGGCGTAGAAGCCCTCGGCCTCGCGGCGCGACAGCTGCTTGTACTTGGCGGCCACGACCTTCAGGCCGGCATTCTCGAAACGGGTGTAGATCTGGCCGATGACGTTCTTGGCGACGGCATCGGGCTTGACGATCGAAAGGGTGCGCTCCAGCGCCATGATTGGGTGTTCCCTGCAGACGGACGGACGATGCGGACCGGGCGGCCCGCGGTTGACGGAAAAACCCGCGTCGGGACGCGGGCTTAGCTTGACAAGCGTAGCGGGATTCTAGCATCCCGGCACGCCCGGCTGCAGGCCCCGCCCGGCGCCCGCTCATGCTGCACTGCAAAATGACCCGGGCAGGACATCGGTCTAGGATTAAACAATCGTTTGATTTATCGGACTCCGGTCATGGCCAGGCCCGCGAATTTCTCCACCAAGGACCGCATCCTCGGCGCGGCCGAGGAACTGTTCGCCCAGCATGGCTTCGCCGCCACCTCGCTGCGCCAGGTCACCGGCCTGGCCGCGGTCAACATCGCTGCGGTCAACTACCACTTCGGCTCCAAGGAAAACCTGGTCAACGAGGTGTTCCGCCGGCGCATGGACGAGATGACCGCCCGCCGCCTGCAGCAGCTGGAAGCGGCCCAGCGCGAGCATCCGGGCGAGCTGGAACCGGTGCTGGCGGCCTTCATCGAGCCGGCCCTGGCCCTGGCCCAGGACCGCAATGGCGGCGGCGCCTTCGTGCGGGTGATCGCCCGCGCCTATGCCGAACACAACGAGAGCCTGCGCCGGTTCCTGTCCG
>JAGOWL010000182.1 GCA_018060215.1 Pseudoxanthomonas sp. | reverse complement strand
AGAAGATGTCGGGGAAGCCGCCTTCGGCCAGCGCCTGGTTGCAGATCTTCATCGAGGCGATCGCGGTGAGCGGGGTCTTGTTGGACGGCTTCCAGATGCACACGTCGCCGCAGATCGCGGCCAGGAAGGAGTTCCAGGCCCACACCGCCACCGGGAAGTTGAACGCGCTGATGATGCCGACCAGGCCCAGCGGCTGGTACTGCTCGTACATGCGGTGGCCGGGACGTTCCGAGTGCATGGTGTAGCCGTAGAGCATGCGGCTCTGGCCCAGGGCGAAGTCGGCGATGTCGATCATCTCCTGCACTTCGCCGTCGCCTTCGGCCTTGCTCTTGCCCATTTCCAGCGCAACCAGCGAACCGAGCGCGTCCTTGTTGGCGCGCAGCGCCTCGCCGCACAGGCGGATGGCCTCGCCGCGGCGCGGCGCCGGCACCGTGCGCCACGCCTGGAACACGGCCTGGGCGTGGGCGATCACTGCTTCGTAGTCGGACTCGGAGGTGGCCTGGACTTCGGCGATGACCTCGCCGGTGGTCGGGTTGGCCGGGCGCAACACGCCGGCACCGGTGGCGTCGGACCACTGGCCCTGGCCGAGGTAGGTGCCGGAATTGGTGGCACTCAGGCCCAGGGACTGGAGCAGGGATGCGGACATGGGGACTCCTGGAAACGGGGGTGGCCGGATGGCCCCGGGCCGCGGTGCGGGCGGGGCTGTGGCGTTGCGGGACAATCGACAATTCTAGCAAAGCCTGGCCGCAGGCCGCCGTTGCGGCCCCCGCCGCCGGTTGCCACGAGTGCACGGCATTGGCCGTCGCCGGGGTGCATGCGACAATCGCCCGTCCATGGCCCCGTAGCTCAGCTGGATAGAGCGTCCCCCTCCTAAGGGGAAGGTCGCACGTTCGAATCGTGTCGGGGCCGCCATTCGTCCACGGTGCACGGCCGCCGGCGTCCGGCCGGCGCGGCCTCGCCTCATTCCGGCAAGGGACGACCCTCCTGGTTCCCGGTCTCGTAGCGGACTGCCGCACGGTGACGGTCGCGCCCTGCGAAAGAGCCGTGAATTTGTGCTAATGTGGGTTTGTGTGATGCTTGGAATTGTGCCATGAGCCGCCTGACCATCGACATCAGCGACCAGCAGCATCAAAGCCTGAAGGCTATGGCCGCCTTGCAGGGCAAGACGATTCGGCAATACGCGCTGGAGCGGCTGTTCCCCGGCGACGCCGATGGCGACAAGGCGTGGCAGGAACTGAAAGCCCTGCTGGGTGCGCGCATCGACGAAGGCCTGGCCGGCAAGATATCAGGCAAGCGCATCGGGGAAATCCTCGATGAAGAACTGGCCGATGGCGATCGCCAGGGTTGATGGCTTACCTGCTGACGGAGGCGGCGGAAGCCGATCTGCGGGGAATCATCCGCCATACGCGCAGGCAATGGGGCAGTGCGCAGGTGGATCGCTATGTTGCGCAACTGGAAAAGGGCATCGAGTCTCTGGCGGCGGGCGAAGGCGCTTTCAGGGACATGAGCGCGATACATCCAGCCCTGCGCATGGCGCGTTGCGGGCACCACTACGTGTTCTGCCTGCCGCGCGAAACCGCACCGGCGCTGGTCGTGGCGATCCTGCATGAGCGTATGGACGTGATGCTGCGACTGGCCGACCGGCTCTGACGTTTCCTTCAATCCTCGCAATCGTCGATCTTCGTCCACGTCATCGAACTTGACGGCGTCGCGTGGCAATGGGCTCGGTTGGAGGTCTGGTGACCGGGCAGGGCGGTCTGCGGGAAGCCGGACCCCGGCAACCGTTTCTGCGGCAACAAAAAAAGACCGGTCGATGTTGCGTTGCAGCGCTTGACAGCCGCCGGTGTCATCGTGTCCTCTTGACACCCATGTCGATGCCCTTCGCCAGCACCCGCCAGCTTCCGCCGATCCGGCGCGGCCAGGCCTGCGCGCGGGCCCTCGACACCACCACCATTACCACCACCGGCATTACCGGCCCGGTGCGGTCCGTCGTACTCGCGTAACCCGCGAACCCACGGCCCCGCACCTGGATCAGGGAGCGGGGCGATCCGCGACCTGATGCACGCGGGGCCTCAACCACCGAGGTCCTCCATGTCGTCGCCCGCAGCATCCGCCCAACTCCCCGCCGCCGAAGCGGCCACGCCCGCGCGCACCGTGGTGCACAAGTTCGGCGGCACTTCGGTGGCCGATGCCGAGCGCTACCGCCACGTGGCCCAGCTGCTGCTGGCGCGCGAGGAGGCGCTGCAGGTGACCGTGGTATCGGCGATGAAGGGCGTGACCGACGCGCTGATCGAGCTGGCCCGGATGGCGGGAGCCGAGGCCGTTGCCGGGCAGGGCGGCGCGGACTGGCGCGAGCGCTGGCATGCATTGCGCGCACGCCACCGCGGTGCGGCCGTGGCCCTGCTGGGCGAACATGCCGGGCCGACGGTGGAATGGCTGGACCAGCGTTTCGAGGAACTGGCCCAGCTGCTGTCGGCGCTGGGCGTCATCGGTGGCCTGCCGGCCGAAGTGCTGGAGCGGGTGCAGGGCCTGGGCGAGGTCTGTTCGGCGCAGCTGCTCGGTGAACACCTGCGTGCCCTGGGCCAGGATTGCGCGGTGCTCGATGCGCGCGAGGTGCTGGTGGTGGGCCACGGCGAACTGGGCGTGGACGTGGACTGGGCGCGCAGCGCGCAGCGGCTGGCGCACTGGCGCCAGGCCCATCCGCAGGCCCGGGTGGTGGCCACCGGCTTCGTCGCCCGCGACGGCCAGGACCGCATCACCACCCTGGGCCGCAACGGCAGCGACTATTCCGGGGCGATCTTCGCCGCATTGTTCGGCGCCGACGAACTGCACATCTGGACCGACGTGGACGGGGTGCTCTCGGCCGATCCGCGGGTGGTGCCCGAGGCGGTGCAGCTGGACAGCCTCAGTTACGACGAGGCCTGCGAACTGGCCTATTTCGGCGCCAAGGTGGTGCATCCGCAGACCATGGCGCCGGCGATCGAGCGAGGTTTGCCGATCATCATCCGCAACACCTTCCATCCCGAGCACCCCGGTACCCGGGTCACCGCGCAGCGCGATGCCAGCAGTCCGGTCAAGGGCCTGACCCTGAGCCCGGACCTGGCGCTGGTGAACCTGGAAGGCACCGGCCTGATCGGCGTGCCGGGCACGGCCGAGCGGGTGTTCTCGGCGCTGCGCAACGCACGGGTCTCGGTGGTGATGATTTCCCAGGGCTCCTCCGAGCACTCGATCTGTTGCGTGGTCAAGCAGGCCGACGCCGCCCGGGCCGAGGCCGCCCTGCTCAACGCCTTCGCCCACGAACTGGCGGTGGGCCAGGTGCAGCGGGTGCAGCGGGTACCGGACATCAGCGTGCTGGCCGCCGTCGGCGACGGCATGGCCGGGCAGCCGGGCGTGGCCGCGCGCCTGTTCGAATCGCTGGGCCGGGCGCGGGTCAACATCCGCGCCATCGCCCAGGGTTCGTCCGAACGCAACATCTCGGTGGCCGTGGACAGCCATGATGCGACCCGCGCCCTGCGCGCGGCCCACGCCGGTTTCTACCTTTCCCCGCAGACCTTCGCGGTGGGCGTGATCGGGCCGGGAAATGTCGGCGCGGCCTTCCTGGACCAGTTGCTGGGCGAACGCGCCGGCCTGCTCGAGCGCACCCGGCTGGACCTGCGCCTGCGCGCGATCGCCTCCAGTGGCCGCCAGGTGCTCGATCCGCTGGGCCTGGAGGGCGACTGGCGCGCGCGCCTGGCCGCGTCGAATGAGGCGGCCGACCTGGACCGTTTCACCGCCCACCTGCTCGACTCGCACCTGCCGCACGTGGTGATCG
>JAGOWL010000181.1 GCA_018060215.1 Pseudoxanthomonas sp. | reverse complement strand
CTGCACGTGGGCCGCAGCACCCAGGTCTGGGAAATCCGCATCGAGGACGAGCGCGCGCGCGCGGTGTGCGTGTCGCGGCTGACCCTGGCGGTGGTGCCGGTGACGCTGTCGTCGTAGGAGCCGGCTTCAGCCGGCGACCGCCAGGTACGAAGGGTCGACCCGGCGCAGTATCCACGGCGCGGCATGCGCGGTATCGTGCGCGACCATGGACCCCGCCCCCCCGCGAGTGGCCCGCCAGACCGCCCGCACCGGCGCTGTCGGCCGCGCCTTCCGCTACCTCTACCGCACCCCGCTGCTGCTGCTGCACATCCTGCTGCCGCTGCCGTTGACCCTGCTGTGCCTGGCACCCCCGTTGCGCTCGATCCGCTGGGGCAACGAAGGCCTGGGCGAGCGCGCCGTGCGCGCCTGGTCGGCCGGGCTGGCATGGATCTTCGGCTTCCGCCTGCGCCGTTTCGGCACCCCGTTGCCCGGCGCGACGATGTTCGTGGCCAACCACGTCAGTTGGGTCGACATCGAGATCCTGCACAGCCAGCGCATGATGGGTTTCGTGGCCAAGTACGAGATCCGCGGCTGGCCGCTGGTGGGCTGGCTGGCCGCCCAGGGCCAGACGATCTTCCACCAGCGCGGCAGCACCGATTCGCTCAACGGGGTACTGGAGCAGATGGTGGTGCGGCTGGGCCAGGGCAGGTCGGTGGGCGTGTTCCCGGAAGGGCGCACCCGCGGTGGCCACGAGGTCGGGCCATTCCACGCGCGCATCTTCCAGGCCGCGGTCGAGGCGCAGGTGCCGGTGCAGCCGGTGGCGCTGCGTTTCGGTGAAGGCGGCTCGGCACAGACCGTGGTCGCCTTCGGTCCGCGGGAGAACTTCGCGCAGAACTTCCTGCGCCTGCTGGGCGAGCGAGCGCGCATCGCCGAGGTGCACTTTCTGGAGCCGATCCTGCCCGGCCAGGTGGACGGCCGGCGCCGGATCGCCGAGCTCTCGCGCGAGCGCATCGTGGCGGCGATGGAAAGCTGAGATGACCGACGCGGCCCACTTCCAGCCGCCGCGCCTGCTGCGCAATCCGCACCTGCAGTCGGTGTTCGGTTCCAGTGGCCTGCGTCGATTGCGCGGTGAGCGCGCCCTGGCCGCCAGTGGCGCCACCACCCGCGAGCAGATCCTCGACGGCGGCAACGGTGTGCGCCTGCAGGGCTGGCACAGCCAGGTTCCCGGGCGTCGCCCGCGCGGCACCGCACTGCTGCTGCACGGCTGGGAAGGCAGCACCGAATCGGCCTACATGCGCCTGGCCGCCGCGCGCCTGCTGGCCGACGGCTGGGACGTGGTCCGCCTGAACTTCCGCGACCACGGCGGCACCCACCACCTCAACGAGGAGCTGTTCCACTCCAACCGCATCGACGAGGTGGTGCATGCCGCCGCCGACCTGGTCCGGCGCCTGCACGTGCGCGACCTGGTGGTGGCCGGCTACTCGCTGGGCGGCAACCACGCCCTGCGCCTGGGCCTGCGCGCGCGGCGGGCCGGCCTGCCGCTGCGCCATATCGCCGCGGTCTGCCCGCTGGTCGATCCGGCCGGGACCATGGACGCGATGGAACGCGACGGGCGTTTCTACGACTGGTATTTCCGCCGCCAGTGGCGGGGATCGCTGCAACGCAAGCGCGAGCTGTTCCCGGAGCGCTTCGACTACGACGATGCCGTCCTGGCCCAGGACATGCGCGGGCTGATCGGCTGGCTGGCGCGCCGGCACGCCGGTTTCGACAGCGCCGAGGCCTATTTCGACAGCTACTCCATCGCCGGCGACCGCCTGGCCGGGCTGGACGTGCCGGCCAGCATCCTGATGGCCCAGGACGACCCGGTGATCCCGATCGAGCATTTCCGCCACTGGCAGCTGCCGGCCGGCACCACCCTGGAGGTGGCGCGCTGGGGTGGGCACTGCGCCTTCGTGGAGAACCTGGCCGGCGACGGCTTCTCCGAGCGCTGGGTGGCCGCACGGCTGGGCGCGGCGCTGGCCCCGGCTGCCGGCGCGCAGGGACCGGCGCGGTAAACTGCCGGTTTTCCCGGAATGCCCGAAGCAATGCAGGAACGTATCGAACAGGCGCTGCGGCGCGATGCCATCGACCAGGCGCTGGCGCTGGCCCGCGAATGGGCCGACTCGGCCCCCGACGAGGCCGCAGCGCAGCGTGCGCTGGCCGTGGTCCTGGCCCGTGCCGGCGACCCGGAGGCGGCGCGGGTGGCGCTGGACCAGGCCATCCTGCTGTCGCCGGAGGACGCCGGCCTGCATTTCGAGCGCGCCATCCTGCTGCTGCGCAGCCGGCAGCTGGCCGACGCCGGTGCAACGCTGGACCAGGGCCTGGGCCTGGACCCCAACCACCTGCCCTCGTACCTGGCCCGCGCCCAGATCGCGCTGGCCAAGGACGACCTGGCCGAGGCCGAGCGGCTCAGCCGCACCGCCGCGCGGCTGGTCGACGGCGACCACCCGGGCCTGCAGGCCCTGGATGCGGTGCTGGCCCTGCGCCGGGGCGATGCCGACCGCGCCCTGGCGCTGGCCTCCGCCGCCAGTACCGCGATGCCTGACGATCCGCAGCTGCTGTCGATCCTGGGTTTCGGCTACTACGCCAAGCAGCACTGGGCCTTCGCCGAACAGGCGTTCCGGCGCGTCAGTGCGCTGTTGCCCGATGCGCGCGCGCTGCAGCCGATGCTGGCGCAGCTGGCCGCGCGCCAGGGCCAGTTCGACGTCGCCGCCGACCTGGCCGCGGCGCTGGTGGAAGACGAGGCCAGCGCCACCCCGGCCCTGCGCCGCATCGCCGGCCTGTACGCGCTGCAGGCCGGGCGCGACGCCCAGGCCCTGTCGCTGCTGCGCCAGGCCCTGGCCAGCGGGCCGGATCGTGCCGTGCTGGAAGGCCTGATCACGTTGTGGCGCCGCAGCGGCGACCGCGAAGATGCCAGGGCCACCCTGGAGGCGGCGCTGGCCACCCACCGCCAGGCCGGTGACCTGTGGGCGGCGCGGCTGGCACTGGAAGCACCGGGCAGCGCCGACAGCGACCAGCTGCTGGATCGCTGGCTGATGGCCATGCCCGACCATCCGCAGCCGCTGGCGGCGGCGCTGCGCGTGCGCGACCGGATGGGCGACCTGGAAGGCACGGCGCGTTTCGCCCGGCGCCTGGCCGAGGTCCAGCCCGGGCATCCGCTGGCCGAACAGTTCCTGGTCGAGTCGCTGCTGGCCCAGGATCCCGACGCCGCACTGGCGCGGGCGCGGGCCACGGCCGCCGCCCAGCCGCCCGGCCCGGAACAGGTGGCGCTGCGGGCCTGGCTGGGACGCCTGGCCGACCGCGCCGGTCGCCCCGCCGAGGCCGTGGCCGAGTGGCTGGCACTGCACCGCCAGGCCAGCGCCGACCGCCTGCCCCTGCCGGCGCACACGACGGCCGCGGCCGCACCGCTGCCGCCGCTGGCCCCGGTGCTTGAACAGGCGCGGCCCCTGCTGGTGTACGGCCTGCCCGGCTCGGGCATCGAGCGGGTGATCGACACCCTGGCCGCTGCCGGCGCACCGGTGCTGGCCGATCGCTACAGCGACCGCGCCCCGGATGACCTGTTGCGCGCTCCTGCCGCCGCCCAGGCGCTGCGCGATGGCCGCCTGGACCCGGCCGCCGCGATCGGCCAGTGGCGGGACTGGCTGCCGGCGCGCGGGATCAGCGACGGCAATGCCATCGACTGGTTGACCTGGTGGGACAACGCCCTGCTGTTGGCCTTGCGCCCGTACCTGCCCGAAGGCCTGCTGCTGGCGGCCGTGCGCGATCCGCGCGACATGCTGCTGGACTGGCTGGCG
>JAGOWL010000180.1 GCA_018060215.1 Pseudoxanthomonas sp. | reverse complement strand
TCGGACGCGTTCGAGGGCCGCGCGCCCAATACCCCGGGCGAGGAAAAGACCGTCCAGTACATCGCCGAGCGCTTCGCCCAGGCCGGGCTGCAGCCCGCCGGCGACGACGGTGGCTGGTTCCAGCGGGTCGAGCTGGAGCGCAGCCAGATCGCCGGGCCGGTGCGGGCCGGGTTCACCACCGCCGCCGGCACCCGCGCGCTGGTCCAGGGCGAGGACATCGCGGTGGAGTCCCTGTACCCGCAGGACAAGGTGGCGCTGGAGGACGTGCCGCTGGTGTTCGCCGGCTACGGCATCACCGCCCCGGAGCTGGGCTGGGACGACTACGCCGGCCTGGACGTGAAGGACAAGATCGTGGTGATCCTGGTCAACGATCCGGATTTCGAAAGTGGCCAGGGCGATTTCGGCGGCAAGGCGATGACCTACTACGGCCGCTGGACCTACAAGTACGAGGAAGCCGCGCGGCGCGGCGCGGCCGGGGCGCTGATCGTGCACGAGACCGCGCCGGCGGCCTACCCGTGGGCGACCGTGCGCAACGGCCGCAACGGTCCGCAGTACGACATCGTCCGCGCCGATGCGGCCGACTACCACCTGCCGGTGCGTGGCTGGATCCAGCGCGAGGTCGCGCAGCGGCTGTTCGACGAATCGGGGCTGGATTTCGAGGCGGAGAAGGCCCGGGCGCAGCAGCGCGGCTTCGCCGGCTATCGGCTGCAGGGTGCCAGCGCGTCGCTGGCCTTCGATGTCCAGCGCGAGCGCATCGCCAGCCGCAACGTGGCCGGGATCCTGCCCGGTGCCAGCCGCCCGCAGCAGACCGTGATCGTGTCCGGGCACTGGGACAGCTTCGGGATCATCGCCGATCCGGACGGGAGCGGCGACGCCATCGTCAACGGCGCGGTCGACAACGCCACTTCCATCGCCTCGCTGATCGAGATCGCACGGGTGTTTTCCGCCGGGGAGCGTCCGGCGCGCAGCCTGCTGTTCCTGGCGGTGACCGCCGAGGAAAGCGGCCTGCTCGGCGCCAGGTACTACGCCGCCCATCCGCTGCGGCCGCTGGAAACCACGGTAGCCGACCTGAACATCGAGATGTGGAGCCCGGACGGCCCGACCCGCGACATTTCCTCGTGGGGCGCGGGCAAGGTTTCGCTGGAACGCGACCTGGTCGAGGTGGCCCGCGCCGAAGGCCGCCACTGGTCGCCGGATGACAACCTGGAGGCCGGGCTGTTCTATCGCGCCGACCATTTCGCCTTCGCCCAGGCCGGGGTGCCGGCGATCACCATCGGCCCGGGCATGGACCAGGTCGAGGGCGGCGTGGAAGGCGGCAAGGCCGCGCGCGCGGCGTACTTCGCCAACTGCTACCACCAGCCCTGCGACGAGTTCGACGACAGCTGGGACATGCGCGGCCCGGTCCAGGACACCCGCACCGTCTACCGCCTGGCGCAGCGCCTGGCCAACGGCAACGACTGGCCACAGTGGGACCAGGGCAGCGAGTTCGGCGCCCAGCGCGAAAAGAGCGCCGCGGCAAGGGCGCGCTGAGAGAGGCATGTCCGGCCACGGCGAAAAACCGTTCGCGCCGTCGTGCGAGCGCAACCGCGATCCGATCCTGGCCGTGCTGCAGCGGCACTTCGGTGGCGTGCGCCGGGTGCTGGAAGTGGCCAGCGGCACCGGCCAGCACGCGGTGCATTTCGCCGCGGCGATGCCGTGGCTGGCCTGGCAGGCCAGCGACCGCGCCCAACACCTGCCGGGCATCGTCCAGTGGCTGGACGAGGCGGCCCTGGCCAATACCCCGCCACCGCTGGAACTGGACGTGGCCGGCGCCTGGCCGGCCACCGGGTTCGACGCGGTGTTCAGTGCCAACAGCCTGCACATCATGGGCTGGACGGAAGTGGAGGCCTTCTTCGCCGGCGTCGGCCGGGTGCTGGAACCCGGCGGCCTGCTGGCCGTGTACGGACCGTTCAACTACGGCGGCGACTACACCAGCCAGAGCAACCGCGACTTCGACGCCTGGCTGAAGGCGCGCGACCCGCGCTCGGGCATCCGCGATGCTGGGGCCATCGATGCGCTGGCGCATGGCGTGGGCCTGGTGCTGCTGGAAGACAATGACCTGCCGGCCAACAACCGTTGCCGGGTATGGTGGCGCGAAGCCTGAGGCGAGGCGTCGCGGCTGGGTACGCTTTCCAGTTTATATCCGAACAGGTATAACCACTGAACGGAACCGGAAGCCGCCGTACTGAGCAAGCCCCGTTCTTCCGTTGAAAGCGGTGCTTGCCCGTCATGGCGCAGGCAGGAGGACTCGATGAAACGCGGTTCCCGACTCCAAGGCACCGACAACGTGCTGCTCGATCTGGGCTTCGATGATGCCGAAGAGCTGTCGGCCAAGGCCGTGCTCGCGTTCAAGCTCAACGAACTGATCAGGCAGCGCGGTTTGAGCCAGACCGAAGCGGCGGCGATCACCGGCATGACCCAGCCCAAGGTGTCGCAGGTGCGCCGCTACAAGTTGCAGAACATCTCGCTGGAGCGGCTGATGCAGGCACTGGTCTCGCTGGACCAGCGCGTGGAGATCGTGGTGCAGCCTGCTCGGCGGACGCGGGCGGCGGGGATCAGCGTGGCGGCTTGATCCCCATGTTTTCTAGGAAAAACGTACTCTGACCCCTGCTCTCTTGAACATCCGGCACAGCCAATGAAGACGCTCCCCAACATCCACCCAGGCGAAGTCATCCTGAAGGAGTTCCTGAAGCCCATGGGCATCAGCCAGAGCGCACTTGCGCGCGCTAACGGCGTACCGCCACGTCGCATCAACGAGCTCGTCCTTGGCAAGCGCGGCATCAGTGCCGACACCGCCATCCGGCTGGCCCGCGCCTTCGGCGTCAGCGAACGTTTCTGGTTGGGTCTGCAGGCCGACTACGATCTGGAAGAAGCGCGCCATGCGCTGGGCGATGCCGGCCTGGAGATCCGCCGGATTGCCGCCTGAGTTCAGTGGTTCCATGGATCGACGGCAAAACGTACTCTGACCCCTGTTCTGCTGCTGTTCTGCGCTGACGTCCGCATGGATTGACGCCCGCAAGCTCTTGTACCAATATCTGGTATCTGGATAAAGGAGCGCACCATGGCCAGGAACACGAGCGTCAGCCTGGGTGACCACTTCGAGCAGTTCATCGCCGGCCAGGTGGACAGCGGTCGGTATGGTTCGGCCAGTGAAGTGGTCCGGGCCGGGCTGCGCCTGCTTGAAACTACCGAAAGCAAGGCGGAAGTCCTGCGGAACGCGCTGATCGCCGGCGAGCGCAGTGGGCGGGCCAAATACAGCTATGAGTCGCTCGTAGCAGAGTTGGACGCCGAGCAGCAGTGATGCGTTTCGATCTGACCAGGTCGGCGCAGTCCGACTTGAAGGCGATCGCGCGCTTCACCCAGGAGCGGTGGGGCGTGCGGCAGCGCAATGCCTACCTGAAGGAGATGGATCGGGTCTTCCGCTCCTTGGCGAGGAATCCCTCGATCGGCAGGGCTTGCGACGAGATCCGTGAGGGCTACCGGAAGCTCCCCCATGGGGCGCACGTGATCTACTACAGGCAGGCAAGCGACACCGGATTGCTGATCGTCCGGATTCTTCACGCAACCATGGATGTGGATTCGAACATCGGCGCCTGATTGTCATGCAGTCCCCGGAGCGGGGACATGCACGGGGTCATCGCCCGGGTGTGCCGTGGCCGCGTGTAGCGCCGGGACTCACGCCACCTCGCGGCTGACCACCCGCAGCGGGCTGTTCCAGTCCTGCAGCAGCTGCGCCTGGCGCGCCTGGGCCGCGTGCAGGTGCGCTTCCTTGACGTGGCCGTAGCCGCGGATGTGCTCGGGCACGCTGGCGATCTGCGCGGCCAGGGCCAGGTTGCCGGCGTCCAGCCCGGCCAGC
>JAGOWL010000057.1:8871-12779 GCA_018060215.1 Pseudoxanthomonas sp. | reverse complement strand
TGCCAGCACACCGCACCGCGCAACCCGATGGCGACCTGGGTACCCTCGCCCAACCATGACGCGCGTCGTGCCCAGCTGATCGTGCTGCATTACACCGAGCAGGATTCGGTGCAGCGCAGCCTGGACACGCTGCGCTCGGCCAACAGCGGCGGCCGGGTCAGCTCGCATTACCTGCTGGGTGAGGATGGCGCGATCTACCAGCTGGTGTCCGACGACCACCGCGCCTGGCATGCCGGCGTCGGCCGCTGGGGCACGATCCACGAACTCAACTCGGCCTCGATCGGCATCGAGATCGACAACGATGGCCGCGAGCCCTTCAGCGACGCGCAGATCGCATCCCTGGTCCGGCTGCTGGAGGACCTGACCCGTCGCCACCGGATCCCGAAGACCGAGGTCATCGGCCATTCGGACCTGGCGCCCGGGCGCAAGATCGATCCCGGTCCGCGGTTCCCGTGGCAGCGGCTGCACGAAGCCGGCTTCGGCCTCTGGCCCGATCCGGATGCAGCGCCGCCGCCACCGGAGTTCGATCCGGTCGAGGCGCTGCGCCTGATCGGCTATTCCGTTGACGACCTCCCGGCCACGATCCACTCCTACCGGATGCGTTTTCGCGGCGACAACGCCCGTGCGCTGGACGCCGAGGACCTGCGCATCCTGCATTCGCTGGCCAGCCAGGTGCGCGCCGGACGCTGACACCAACGGCGCCAATCGCTTTGCGCCGCGTCTTGCACTAGATTGGTGCAATGGATGCGAACAAGCCGTCCCCTGCCCCGGTCCCCGCCCTGGACCAGCTCGCCACACCGCTGGCCTGGGCCGACCGCCAGGGCCGGATCACTGGCGTCAATCCGGCGTTCCCGCGCTGGATCGGGGTCGGGGTCCGGCGCCTGGTCGGCCAGCCGCTGGCCGCGCTGGAGCTGGAAGGCGATGCCCTGGCGAGGTTCCTGGCCCAGGACGAGCGCGAGGTGCTGCGCCTGCACCGGATCCCGCTGGGGATGCCCGGCGAGGCGCCGCGGCATGCCGATGGCTGGCTGACCCGCACCGCCGAGGGCTGGCTGCTGGAGGCGCATCCAGCCGATGATTCGGCCGCCACCGATCCGGCCCAGGCGCTGCCGGCGGCCCTGCAGGCCGCGCTCAAGGGCATGGCCCACGAACTGCGCAATCCGCTGGCCGGACTCAAGGGTGCCGCGCAACTGCTGTCGCGGCGCGCCCATGCGCGCGCCGACGCCGGCGACGAACACGAGCTGATCGAACTGATCGGCGCGGAGATCGACCGCCTCAGCCAGCTGGTGGAGCAGTTGCTGTCGCCGGCCCCGCAGCGTCCGCACGCGCCGCTGAACATCCACGCCGTGCTCGAGCGCGTGCTGCGCCTGGCCGAGGCCGAGGGCGGCTGGACGGTGCGCCTGCAACGCGACTACGACCCGAGCATCCCGGAGTTCGACGGTGACGCCGACCGCCTGACCCAGGCGATCTGGAACCTGGTCCGCAACGCGCTGCAGGCCGGTGCCTCGGCCATCATCCTGCGCACCCGGGTGGAAAGCGGCCTGCACATCCGCGAGCGCCTGCACGCGCGCGCGCTGCGGGTGGAGATCGTCGACGACGGCCGTGGCGTGCCCGAGGAGCTGGCCGAACACCTGTTCCTGCCGCTGGTCAGCGGTCGTGCCGAGGGCACCGGCCTGGGCCTGGCCCTGGCCCACCAGGTCGCGCGCGAGCACCGCGGTTCGCTCGGCTACCGCTCGCGTCCGGGCCATACCGTTTTCACCCTGCTGTTGCCGCACAACGGACCGGAAGCAGCGACCACGCCATGAGGGGCCCTGAATGAACACCAGCGATGCCGAGCGCCGGGTCTGGGTGGTCGATGACGACCGCGCGGTGCGCTTCGTGCTGGCCACCGCGCTGCGCGAAGCCGGCTACGCGGTGGACGGTTTCGAGAACGCGGCCAGCGCGCTGGAGGCGCTGCAGGCGCGTGGCGCGCCGGACCTGCTGTTCACCGATGTGCGCATGCCCGGCGAAGACGGGCTCAAGCTGCTGGACCGGCTCAAGGCGGCGCATCCGCAGCTGCCGGTGATCGTGATGTCGGCCTATACCGATGTGGCCAGCACCGCCAGCGCGTTCCGCGGTGGCGCCCACGAATTCCTGTCCAAGCCCTTCGACCTGGACGACGCGGTGGCGCTGGCCGCGCGCGCCTTGCCGGCCGCACGCGTGCCGGCACCGGTGGCGGTCGACCCGGATGCCGGGCCCGACGCGAAGGAACCGGCCGGGCAGCAGCTGATCGGCGACACCCCGGCCATGCGCGCACTGTTCCGCGCCATCGGCCGCCTGGCCCAGGTGCCGCTGTCGGTGCTGGTCACCGGCGAAACCGGCACTGGCAAGGAGCTGGTGGCCAGCGCCCTGCACCGCGAATCGCCGCGCGCGTCCGGACCGTTCGTGGCGCTCAATACCGCCGCCATCCCGGCCGAGCTGCTGGAGAGCGAACTGTTCGGCCACGAGGCCGGTGCCTTCACCGGCGCCAACCGGCGCCATGTCGGCCGTTTCGAACAGGCCCATGGCGGCACCCTGTTCCTGGACGAGATCGGCGACATGCCGGCCTCGCTGCAGACCCGGCTGCTGCGGGTGCTGGCCGAGGGCGAGTTTTTCCGGGTCGGCGGACGCGAGCTGATCCGGGTCGACGTGCGGGTGATCGCCGCCACCCACCAGGACCTGGAGGCGCGGGTGGCCGAGGGCCGTTTCCGCGCCGACCTGCTGCACCGGCTGGACGTGGTGCGGCTGCGCATCCCGCCGTTGCGCGAGCGTCGCGCCGACATCCCGCTGCTGGCCGAAACCTTCCTGCGCGGCGCGGCGCGCAAGCTCGGCGCCGGTGCCAAGCGCTTCGACCCGGCCACCCTGGCCGCCCTGCAGGCGCTGGACTGGCCGGGCAACGTGCGCGAACTGCAGAACCTGTGCTGGTCGCTGGCGGCGCTGGCCCCGGGCGACACCATCGGCGTGGACGACCTGGGCGGACCGCGGCCGTCCGCCGATGCCGGCGCGATGTCCACGCCGGGGCCGGCGCACACCAGTGCGGTCGAATGGGACGTGCAGCTGGGCCAATGGGCGCTGCGCAACCTGCAGGCGGGCATCCCCGATCTGCATGCGGTGGCGCGCACGCGCTTCGAGCAGGCCCTGCTCAACGCGGCGCTGGAACACACCGGCGGCCGCCGCGCCGAAGCGGCCGCCCTGCTCGGCGTGGGCCGCAACACCGTCACCCGCAAGCTCGGCCCCACCCGCACGCGCCGCTGAGCCCCCGGTGGTCGCCCGCAAGCCGGGCTCCCACAATGCGTTCATCCGCCGGCGCTTATGCTGGCCGCCTCGCCCCAACCGGAACCGGTCATGCGCATCACTGCCCTTGCCAGCTTCACCCTGGTTGCCCTTGCCGCGTGCAGCAGCACCCCATCGACATCGCCGTCGGCCCCGCCGGCGACGACCAGCACCGCACAACAGGCCGACGCCGTGCTGGCCTCCGCCTCCGGCAGCCGGGTCAGCGGCCGGCTCAGCCTGGTGCCGATGGGCGATGGCGTGCATATCCGCGGTGAAGTCGGTGGGCTGGTGCCCAACGGCCAGTTCGGATTCCACGTCCACGACAAGGGCGACTGCAGCGCGGTCGACGCGACCAGTGCCGGCGGCCACTTCAATCCCGCCGCCAGCGCCCATGGTCGCGCCGGTGGCCACGCCCACCATGCCGGCGACATGGACAACGTTGTCTCCGACGGCGCCGGCCTGGCCCGGGTCGACGTGCATCTGCAGGGGGTCACCCTGGGCGGCGGTGCGGCCAACGACATCGCCGGCCGTGCGGTGATCGTGCATGCCGACCCGGACGACTACCACTCCCAGCCCACCGGCAACGCCGGTGCGCGCGTGGCCTGCGGTGTGATCAAGGT
>JAGOWL010000057.1:0-8771 GCA_018060215.1 Pseudoxanthomonas sp. | reverse complement strand
CGCGCATCCTGCGCACCGTTGCAGTGCACGTACAGCACCGGGATGCCGTGGGCTTCCAGCACCGCGGCGAACTGGCGCTGGCGGGCCAGGAAGTGGTCGTACACGCGCTGCATGCGCGCGCATTCGCCTTCGTCGCCGCCCAGCGCGGCGGCGTAGTGGTGGCACCAGCCGGCCGGGTCGAACAGGGCCATGTGCACCTCGCCGCCTTCCAGGCACAGCAGCGGCTCGGGGCCGGCATCGAGCCATTCCACCGACTGCGGAGCCAGCAGGGCGGCTTCGACCAGGTTCCACAGCGGCGCCAGGCCCTGGTTGTCGTACTGCATGGCCATCATCGCGGCCAGGTCGTGGACGGTGAGGTAGCGCGCGTGCTCGATCCGCGCCCCGAATCCGTCCTGGGCCAGCAGGGCGGTGTCGGCCTGGGCCATGCCGAGGGCCAGCAGCTTTTCCTCCAGCGCCTGGCCGGCCGCAGCCACCGTTTCGGCCGCGCCCACCAGCACGAACGGCAGCACCCGCAGGCCACCGCCGGCCAGCGCCGGTTCGGCCTGGAATGGCGCCGGCACCTGGCCCTGGGCGTCGGCACCGAAGGCCAGCACGCGCGGGCCCTGGCCACGGCCGGGTGCGCGCGCATGCAGTTCCAGCAGGCGCTGGTGCAGCGGCCAGCCCGGGCGCAGGGCCTCGGCCGGGTCGAAGTGCGCGCTCGCCAGCACCAGGTCCAGGTCGGCGACCCCGTCCACCAGCCGGGCCAGGTCGCGGCCCACGCGGGTGGCCAGTTCGCCGCCCGGCTCCGGCCCCAGCGCATCGCGCGCCGGTGGCTGGCCACCGGCCAGTTCCAGGGCCACCACGCCGCGCACCACGCCCGCCTCAGCCATGGTCGGCACTCCGCAGCCGGGCCGGGCGAGGGCCACCGGGGTGAACGGCGCTGGTGTTCATGCGCATGCGGGCCTGGATCATTGGCTGGCTGACCGGTCGGAGGCTACACTGCACATTATGCATTCGGTTGCGTATGCAGTCCGGATCCCACGAATTGGTTCCAGCCCGAGGTCATCCCATGCCTGCCGTCCGCCCCGTCGCCATCCTTGGCGGCGTCCGCATCCCGTTCTGCCGCCAGAACACCGCCTATGCGGACGTGGGCAACCTGGGCATGTCGGTGCGGACCCTGGGCGCGCTGGTGGAACGCTTCGGCCTGCATGGCCAGCAACTGGGCGAAGTGGCGATGGGGGCGGTGATCAAGCACCCTTCCGACTGGAACCTGGCCCGCGAGGCGACCCTGTCGTCCGGGCTGTCGCCGCTGACCCCGGGGCTGACCCTGCAGCGCGCCTGCGGCACCAGCCTGGATGCGCTGGTCACCGTGGCCAACAAGATCGCCCTGGGCCAGATCGAGGCCGGCATCGGCGGCGGTTCGGACACCACCTCCGATGTGCCGATCGTCTACGGGAAATCATTGCGCGCGCGCCTGCTGGCGGCCAACCGCGCCAAGTCGATGAAGGAGCGGATCGCCGCGTTCAAGGGTTTCAGGCTGTCCGAGCTCAAGCCCGAGTTCCCCGGCGTGGCCGAGCCGCGCACCGGCAAGAGCATGGGCCAGCATTGCGAGGACATGGCCCGGGAGTGGAACGTCTCGCGTGATTCGCAGGACGAGTGGGCCGTGTCCTCGCACCGCAAGCTGGCCGCCGCCTACGAGCGCGGCTTCTTCGCCGACCTGGTGGTGCCGTTCCGCGGCGTGGAGCGCGACAACATCCTGCGCCCGGATTCGAGCCTGGAAAAGCTGGCCACGCTCAAGCCGGCCTTCGACAAGGCGTCCGGCCGTGGCACCCTCACCGCGGCCAACTCCACTCCGCTCACCGACGGCGCCGCCGCGGCGCTGCTGGCGTCGGACGAATGGGCGCGGGCGCACGGCCACGCGCCGCTGGCCTGGCTGCGCGACGCGCAGGTGGCGGCGGTGGATTTCGTGCATGGCGAGGGCCTGCTGATGGCGCCGACCGTGGCCGTGGCCGAAATGCTCGGACGCAACGGCCTGACCTTGCAGGATTTCGACATCTACGAGATCCACGAGGCCTTCGCCGCCCAGGTGCTGTGCACGCTGCGCGCCTGGGAAAGCGAGGACTACTGCCGCGAGCGGCTGGGCCTGGACGCGCCGCTGGGCCGGATCGATCCGGAGAAGATCAACCCGGTCGGCTCCTCGCTGGCCACCGGCCATCCCTTCGCCGCCACCGGCGCACGCATCGTGGCCACCGTGGCCAAGCAACTGGCCGAACGCGGCGGCGGCCGCGCGCTGGTGTCGATCTGCACCGCCGGCGGCATGGGCGTGGTGGCGATCGTCGAGCGCTGAACGGCCATTTCGGAATCACTGCCGGAAACGGTGGCAGATGCGTTCCCCGATCAAGCTGCCGCAGCACCCGGCCACGGCTTGATCTTCGCCAGTTGCGGCGTCAGCTCATCCTTGTGCCGTCTCGATCACGTTCTGTGGTGGCTATTCCTTCAACCGCGGGATGCCGTGCTCGTCGCGTTCTTCGCCCACGGCCAGGTCGTTGATCTTCGCGCGCAGGTCGCGGCCGGGGAGTTCCTCGGCCGGTTCGCCACGCGCGGTGCGCAGGGCGTTGGCGTAGGCGCGGCGGGCCAGCGATTCCTCGCCAGCGGCGGTAAAGCCGGCGCCCATTTCCTCCCAGGCCTCGGCGCCGCCGCCCTGGGCGATGGCACGGTGCAGGAACTCCTGCGCCTGCAGTCCCTGGCCCTGCCGACGGGCCAGCCGCGCCAGTGCCACCAGCAGAGCCGGGCTGGCCGGGTGTGCGTGCAGCCAACGCTGGGCGCTGGCGCGGCGAGAGTCGACATGGCCGATGTCCAGGCGGCCATAGAGTTCGACCAGGGATTCATCCCAACGGCTGTCGATGGCCTGTTCCAGGTGGCGCAATGCCGCCTCGTCCCAGCGCAGGGCGGCGGCGCGGCTGGCGTAGGCGGCCACCACCGGCGCTTCGGTGCGCAGCGGCTTGGGCATGGCTTCCCAGCGTTCGGCCAGCAGGTTGGCGTCGACCGCTTCGCGCAGCGAGGCGGTGGCCAGTTCGATCTCCAGCCGCTGCAGCTGGGCCGCGGGCAGCGCCTCTTGCTGGCGCAGGGCGCCGAGCAGGCCGTAGGCCTCGCCACCGAGGCCGGCGGCGGCCAGGGCGCGTGCGCGCAGCAGCAGGCCGCGCGGCGGCAGGGGCTGGGCGGCGGCCACGTCCAGGGCCTCGATGGCCTGTCGTGGCTGGCCGGCTTCGAGCAGGCGTTCGCCCAGCAGCAGGGCGTGGGCGGTCGGGTCGCGCGGGGCCAGGGCAGTCAGCCAGCGTTGCGCGGCGGCCGGGTCGCCGCGGCCGTCGGCCGCGCGCACGGCCGCGGCCAGGGCGATCGCCCCGGACTGGGCGTCTTCGGCGGTGGTGGCGAGCAGGCGCTCGGCGCGCTGCCAGTGGCCGGCCTGCAGGGCACGCAGGCCTTCGAGCAGGCGCGCGCGGCCCTGGCGCTTGCGGTAGCGGCTCCAGGCGCGGAACGGCAGGCGCAGCATCGACCACAGGAAGCCCAGCGCCAGCCAGGCCAGCACCAGCAACAGCAGCGCCCGGGGCACGGTGGTGCTGTAGTCCCAGCCGCCGCTGCGCACGATCACCTGGCCCAGGCGGGACGGGTCGTGCTGGGCCAGCCACTGGGCGCCGACCACGCCGACCACGGCCAGCACCAGCATCGCCACCAGCCAACGATAGGGCTTCATCGCCGCTCCTTTACCGGGTGCCCGGGTTGTCGCGCAGGGCGCGCAACTGCCGCAGGCTGCTGTCGAGCAGGGGCGACTGGATCTCCAGCGGCGCCTGGCGCAGGGATTGCAGTTCGCGCACGGCTTCGCGCAGGGCCGGCGAATCGGGCCACAGGCGGGTCAGCCAGCGCTCGCTGCGCTCCAGGGCGGCGTGGAATCCGGCCGCGTCGCCGCGCTCCAGCGCGGCCCGGGCCAGGGTCAGTTCCAGTTGCAGGGCATCCTCGCCCTGGCGGCGTTCGGCATCGCCCATCAGCGCGTCGCTGCCGGCCGGGCGGATTTCCAGCAGGGGCGACAGCAGGCGCTGCCACAGCGGGGGTTTGCCGCCGCCGGCCGCCGGCACCGGTGCTTGCGGTTCACGCGGCAGCGAGGCCAGGCGGGCGTCCAGTGCCTGCAGGCGCTGCTGCAGTTCCGCGCGCGGGCCCGGGCCCAGGGCATCGAGCGCTTCGCGCTCGGCAGCCAGGGCCTGGCGCAGGTTGAGCAGGCCCGGGTCGTCCAGGCCTTCAAGCACGCCGGCGGCCAGCGCGTAGGCGCGGCGTGCGCCGTCCAGGTCGCCGGCGATGTGCAGGCGTTGGGCGCCCAGCACCAGCAGCAGTTCGGCCTCGTCCAGGTCCAGGGCCTGGTGGTCCTGGCGGGCATTGGCGTCGAGCCGGGCCACGCTGTCTTCCAGCAGCGCGTTGCGCTGGCCCAGGCCGAGCACCTCATCGCGCAGCACCCGGTTGGAGGCGGCCGCGTCCTGCAGCAGCCGCCCCTGCGCGCGCAGGTCGGCGCGCAGGGTGTCCAGGCGTTCGCCCAGTGCATCGACCTGGTGGGCCTGGTCCTGGACCAGCGCCCGGGCCTGCTGCTGGCGCACCTGCCAGGAGTGCCAGGCCAGCCAGGCGGCCACGCCCAGGGCCAGCACCAGCGCGGCGGCTGCAAGCACGCGCCAGCGCGCACGGCGGGGGGCGGCGGGAGGAATGTCTGCCACGTCTGAACGTCCTGGTCCGGTGGGCGCCGTTCGCGTTGTCGGGGGTGACGCGCGTCGCACTGGCGGCTCCGCGGGAAAGCATCGCTTGAGGCCCGCGGCGCCGCAAGCGGCGCCTGTTCAGGCCGCGTGGGCGAGCGCCTGGGCGGCGGTCCGGGCCAGGGCGGCCGGACGCGGACTGCCGGCCACCACCACCTGCTCCCAGCCCAGGTCACGGGCCAGCGTGGCCAGGCGTTCGCTGGCGGCCACCGCAAGGGTGCCGCGCAGGATCGCGACCGCCGGCGCAGGCAGTTGCGCCAACACCTGCTGCAGGGCTTCGCCACTGCTCAATGCCAGCGCAGCCGGCGCCTGCAGCGCGAGCAGGCGCTGGATATCCGCGTCGGCCAGGGCCAGCGGCACCCGCTCGTAGACATCGGCGCGCAGCACCGTGCTGCCGCGCGCCTGCAAGGCCGGCGTGAGCATGCCGCGACCGCCCGGTGCGGTGACCAGCCCGACGCTGGGCGCGGCGGCCAGCGCCGGCAGCGCCAGCAGGCCTTCGCTGTCCATCCGCCGGGGTGCCTGGGCCGCGGTCACCCCGGCCCGGCGCAGGGCGGCGGCGGTGCCGGCACCCACCGCCAGCCAGTGCTGCCCGGGCAGGGTCTGCAGCGGTTGCAGGGCGGTAGCCGCACGCACCGCCGCCGGGCTGGTGAACACCAGTACCGGCAACTGCAGTACCTCGGCCAGAGCCTGACGGCTGGCTTCCTCGCTGCGTGCCTGCAGCGTCCACGGCGACAGCGCGAGCAGCTGGCCGCCATGGCCTGCGGCGGCCCGGCGCAGCGCCCGGTGGTCGCCGCGTGCGCGCAGCGACACCAGGGTCCAAGGGATCGGACGCACAGCGTTCATTGCGGCATTATGCGGGCCCGCGCAGGTCGCGCGCCCAAGCCCCGGTGTGCCCATGGACCCGAACGATCCCGCCACCACCCTGCACGAACACTTGCGCCTGATCCCGCAGGTGCTGGCCATGCAGGTGCAACTGGCCGGGGAACGCGACGGCCGCCTGTGCCTGCGCGCACCGCTGGGGCCCAACGTCAACGACAAGGGCACTGCCTTCGGCGGCAGCCTGGTCTCGCTGATGACCCTGGCCGGCTGGTGCCTGGTCAGCGGGCGGCTGCAGCAGGCCGGACTTGAGGCCGAGGTCTATGTCGCCGACAGCCAGGTGCGTTACCTGGCGCCGCTGCGCGCCGACCTGGTGGCCGAGGCCTGGCTGGAGGAAGGCGACTGGGCCGCATTCCTGGCCGGCTTCCGCGAACGTGGCAAGGCCCGCTGCCGGATCGCCGCCCGCGTGTGCCTGCCCGAGGGCGGCGAGGCGACCACCTTCAGCGGTCGCTTCGTGGCCCTGGCCAAGGCCTGAACGGCAGCCGATCGCGGTGGCCTGCTAGCATGGCCACCATGCGCCCGATCCTGTCCGTGCTGCTGCTGGTCCTGCTCGCCACGCTGGCCGCGCCAGCCGATGCGGTCAAGGCGCGCCAGCGCGGCAAGCTCGACCAGGTCCAGGCGGCCTGGGCCTCGGCGGTGCGCTGGAGCGAGTTCGAGTCGGCCTGGGAGCTGGTGGACCCGGCGCTGCGCGCGCAACGGCCGATGTCCGAGCTGGAGTTCGAACGCTACCGCCAGCTGCAGGTGACCAGCTATCGCGAAGGCGGCAACGGCCAGCTGGAAGATGGCACGGTGGTGCGTGCGGTGGAAATCGGCGTGATCAACCGCCACACCCAGGCCGAGCGCAGCGTGCGCTACCAGGAACGCTGGCGCTGGGATGCCGAAGCCAAGCGCTGGTGGCAGAGCGGCGGCCTGCCGGACTTCTGGGACGGCAAGTAGCCGCCGGCAGCGGCCCGGTGGGGGCGCCTGTGCGACAATCGCCGCCCTTTCCCGCCGGTTGAGCCCAGTACCGTGGACTTCCAAGCCCTGATGGCCTTCTTCGGCCGCAACCCGATGCTGTCGATGGCGCTGGCGGGCCTGACCGTGGCGATCATCTACACCGAGATCGCGCGCCTGTTCCGTGGCTACAAGGCGATCAAGCCGGCCGAGCTGACCGGCCTGCTCAACCAGGGCGGCGCGCTGGTGGTGGACCTGTCGGCGATCGCCGATTTCGAGAAGGGCCACCTGCCGGGCAGCCGCAACATCGTGCCCAGCCAGTTCGATCCGGAAGCCAAGCTGCTGGCCGGCGCCCGGCAGTCGCCGGTGGCGCTGGTGTGCCGCAACGGCATGGCTTCCACGGCCGCGGCGAAGAAGCTGAAGAAGGCCGGCTTCGAGCAGGTGTACTGGCTCGACGGCGGCATCGCCGCCTGGGAAGCGGCCGGCCTGCCGCTGGTCAAGGGCCGCGCCTGAACCGGCGGTCGCGCCCGGGCGGGCGTGCCATAATCCGAGATTCGTTACCGGTCGCGCCCGTGCCGACCCTCCCCACCGCATTCTGGAGTTTGTGAAATGTCCGACGAAACCACCAACGGTGTCGCCGCCCCCGCTGCCCAGCAGGACGCCACCGGCCCCGCCTTCACCGTCGAGAAGGTCTACGTCAAGGACGTTTCCTTCGAGGCCCCGGGCGCGCCGGCGATCTTCAGCGAGCCGGGCCAGCCCGATCTGCAGCTCAACCTCAACCAGCGCGTGCAGCGCCTGAACGAGGCCCTGTTCGAAGTGGTGCTGGGCGTGACCCTGACCTGCAAGATCGGCGAGAAGACCGCCTATGTGGCCGAAGTGCAGCAGGCCGGCGTGTTCGCCCTGGTCGGCCTGGAGCCGCAGGCCATCGACGTGCTGCTGGGCACCCAGTGCCCGAACATCCTGTTCCCCTATGTGCGCCAGACCGTGAGCGACCTGATCCAGGCCGGCGGCTTCCCGCCGTTCCTGCTGCAGCCGATCAACTTCGACGCGCTGTACGGCGAGACCCTGCGCCAGCGCCAGCAGCAGGCCGAAGCCGGTGGCGCCGATGCGGCCCTGGCCACCCCGGTCGGCAACGCCTGAACCCGGTCCCCGCGCCATGACCGCCGGAACGCTCGCGCCTGGCACCCTGGCGGTGCTCGGCGCCGGCTCCTGGGGCACCGCGCTGGCCAGCCTGGCCGCGCGCAACGGCCTGGCCACCACCCTTTGGGGCCGGGACGCGGCGGTGATCGAGGCGATCGACCGCCAGCACCACAATCCGCGCTACCTGCCCGGGATCGACCTGCCAGGCGCACTGCGCGCCACCACCGACCTGGCCGCCGCCGTCTCCGGCAGCGACTGGGTGCTGGTGGTGGTGCCTTCGCACGCCTTCACGCAAACCCTGCACGCGCTCAAGCCGCTGCTGCCGGCCGCTGCCGGCGTGGCCTGGGCGACCAAGGGTTTCGAGCCCGGCTCCGGTCGCTTCCTGCATGAGGTGGCCGAAGACGTGCTCGGCGCGGGCGTGCCGCTGGCGGTGGTGACCGGGCCGTCGTTCGCCAAGGAAGTCGCGCTCGGCCTGCCGACCGCGGTGACCGTGCACGGCGCCGACGCGGAGTTCGCCCAGGTCGTGGCCGACACCCTGCATGGCCCGGCCTTCCGCGCCTACACCGGCAACGACATGGTCGGCGCCGAACTGGGCGGAGCGATGAAGAACGTGCTGGCGGTGGCCACGGGCGTGGCCGATGGCATGGAGCTGGGCCTGAACGCCCGCGCCGGCCTGATCACCCGCGGCCTCAACGAGATGCTGCGCCTGGCCGCGGCGATCGGCGCCCGCCCAGAGACCCTGATGGGCCTGGCCGGGCTGGGCGACCTGGTGTTGACCTGCACCGGCGACCTGTCGCGCAACCGCCGCCTGGGCCTGGCCCTGGGCCGTGGCCAGCCGATGGCCGAGGCGATCGCCCAGATCGGCCAGGTGGTCGAATCGGTGCAGACCGCCGACGAGGTCATGCGCCTGGCCGGCCGCCACGGCATCGAACTGCCCATTTCCGCCGGCGTGCGCGCGGTGCTGCACGGCGAAATCACCCCGGCCGACGGCCTGCGCCAGCTGCTGGCCCGCGAACAGAAGCCCGAATACCCGGACACCCTGTTCCGGTAGCT
>JAGOWL010000056.1 GCA_018060215.1 Pseudoxanthomonas sp. | reverse complement strand
GCCGGGGGGCGTGGTGGGGGGAGCGGACACACACTGGGTGGTGAGGCTGAACGGGCGCAACCGCGCACTGTTCTTCCTCGCCGTGCTCGTCGTGCTGGCCCTGCACCAGCCGCAGATGCAGGCCGGGGTGGTGATGTGGGCACTGCTGGTGCTGCAGTTCGCCGTCTATCCGGCGCTGGTCTACTGGCGCGCGGTGCGTGCGCCGGACCCGCTGCGGGCCGAACTGCAGGCCCTGCTGATCGATGGCGTGCTGCTGGGCGGGTGGATGGCCGTCTGGGGGCTGCCGCTGTGGATCTCGTTCATGCTGGCCATTGCCGTGTGCCTGAACGTGGTCATCTACATGGGCCTGTCCGGCCTGCGGCGCGGACTGGCGGCGCTGGTGGCGGGGGTGGCGGGGGTCGGCCTGGTGGCCGGCATCGATTTCCGTCCCGACACCGAACTGGTCGTCAGTGTGCTGTGCATCGGCCTGCTGACCCTGTACCTGCTGTTCTTCGCCCAGGCGGCCTACCTGCGCGGGGTGTCGTTGCGGCAGAGCCGCAAGGCGCTGGGCCAGCAACTGGAACAGATCACCCAGCTGCAGGCGCGGCTGCAGGAGCAGGTGCTGCGGGATCCATTGACCGGCCTGTACAACCGCCGGCACGCCGATACGGTGCTGGCGCACGAACTGGATGCCTGCCGCGCGACCAGTGAACCGTTGGTGGTGGTGCTGCTGGACATCGACCATTTCAAGCGGATCAACGACACCTGGGGACACCTGGCCGGCGACGACCTGCTGTGCGCGCTGGCGGCGCAGTTGCGGGTGGTGGTGGGCGGCCGGGCGATGGCCTGCCGCCTGGGCGGTGACGAACTCATGCTGATGCTGCCGGGGACCTCCCTGCACGCAGCGGTCGAGCTGGCCGAAGGGCTGCGGCGGCGTTTCGAACGGGAGCCGGTGGTCGCCGACGGCAAGCCGATGTCGGCGACGCTGTCACTGGGCATCGCCGCGTTCCCCGACCACGGCGACAATGCGCGCGAACTGCTGCTGCGCGCCGACCAGGCGCTTTACCAGGCCAAGCTGCAGGGTCGCAATCAGGTCGTGGCGGCCGATGCGCCAGACGGCCTGGCGCCGATGGCATCGCAAGCCGGCTGAAGTGGAGGGGGCGGCCTGGCCCGGCGCCTGGTCCAGCAGGGGCCTTTCGGCCACCGGTTTGATCCAGGTCAGGGGCACGCGCCACGCAGCGCAATAGGCTTCGCGCATGAGCCATCCTGCCCCCAATGCGCACCTCCCCGACGCCGCCGCCCTCGAGGCCGAGCGCCGCACCCTCGATGCCTGTTTCCTGGGCCCCTACGGCGAGAACGACACCCTGCTGGAGAAGCTGCTGGTGGAGTTCCTGCGCGACCACGTGCACTGGCGGCGCAACTTCCACCCGGAGGATCCGCCGGCGATCCCGACCTGGGCGGCGCAACATCCCCAGTACCAGGCATTCGAGGCCAGGATGCGGCGCGAGCTGCACCAGCTGTCGGCCGCGCTCAAGCAGTCGGTGCCGTTCCACAGCCCGCGCTACATCGGCCACATGGCCTCGGACCTGCTGCTGCCGGGGCTGGCGGCGCAGATGCTGACCCTGCCCTACAACCCCAACAACGTCAGCGAGGACGCCGCCCCGATCACCGTGCAGCTGGAAGTGCAGGCCGGCCTGCAGCTGGCGCGCATGCTCGGCTACCCCGACGATCCGGCGCGGCCGGATTGCGCCTTCGGGCACCTGACCTCCGGCGGCACCGTGGCCAATTACCAGGCGCTGCGCCTGGCGCTGGCACTGAAGGCGTTTCCGGTGGCTCTGCGCGCGGCCGGTGTACCGGACCTGGACCTGCCCGACGATGACTGGCAGGCCTTCAACCTGGGACCGGCGGCCAGCATTGCACTGCTGGAGCGCTGGCAGCAGTGGCTGGCCGCGCAGGAACCACCCGACCGCCAGCGCTGGCGTGCGCGGGTGGAAGGCCAGCGCATCGAGCAGCTGGGCCTGGTGGAGTTCTTCTCACGCCACCCGCCGCTGCCGGTGCCGCAGGTGCTGGCGCCGGTCACCGCCCATTACTCCTGGAGCAAGGGCCTGAAGCTGCTGGGCCTGGGCCGTGAGCAGCTGCGGCTGCTGCCGGTGCGTGGCATGCGCCTGGATGCGGCCGGCCTGGAGCAGGTGCTGGAGGAGTGTGAGCGCGAGCGGCAGCCGGTGCTGATGGCCGTGGCGGTGCTGGGCAGTACCGAGTACGGCACCATCGACCCGGTGGATGCGGTGGTGGATGCGCGCGATGCGGCGCTGGCGCGCGGCCTGGGCTTCGGGGTCCACGTGGATGCCGCCTGGGGGGGTTACCTGGGCACGGTGTTCCGACGCCCCGACGGTGGCCTGCGCAGCCTGGAACAGGTGCGCGCCGAGTACGGGCAGTTCCCGCAGCCGGAAGTGCACGCCGCCTTCGCGGCGCTGGCACGCACCGATTCGGTCACCGTCGATCCGCACAAGCTGGGCTACCTGCCCTACGGCGCCGGTGCCTTCATCTGCCGTGACCATCGGGGCATGGCGCTGCTGTCCGAACAGGCCGACTACGTATTCCGCGAGGGTGGGGACGGCTACCTGGCCCGCTACCGGCAACTGGGCCAGTTCATCCCGGAAGGCTCCAAATCCGGGGCGGCGGCCGCGGCGGTGTACGTCACCCACAAGGTGCTGCCGCTGGACCACGCCCACTTCGGCCTGCTGCCGCGGCAGACGGTGCTGGCGGCCGAGGCCTTCCAGGCACGCACCCGGCGTTTCGCCGAGCAGATGGCACACGCCTTCCGGGTCAGCGTGCCGTTCGCACCGGACAGCAACCTGGTGTGCCTGGCGATCAATCCGCGCGGCAACCGCGACCTGGCCGGCGCCAACGCCTTCGTGCGCCGGCTCTACGAGGACCTGCGCTGCGACCCGCGCCAACCCTTGCAGGCGCGACGCTTCTTCGCTTCCATCACCACCTTGCAGCGGGCGATGGCCGGTGAAGAGGAGATGGTGCGCGTGCTGGAGGAGCTGGGCATCGACCCGGCGAGCATGGACGACGGTGATGCCGACCGGCTGGTGATCCTGCGCCACACCCTGATGAACCCCTACCTGATCGACCACGAGAACTCGATCAGCTACATCGACCTGTACTTCGAGCACCTGGCCACCCGCCTGGCCGAGCTGGGCGCGCAGGCCTGAGCGCGCCGACGGTGCGGCTGCCGAAGGCGGTGGGCCTGGCCTACACTCGCGGCCAGGCCGCAGCCCGCGGCCGGGAGGCCTGCCTTGAACGAACAGTTCCAGCACGTGATGGTCCTGGTGTCGATCATCATCGGCCTGGCCATCACCCACCTGCTGTCGGGCGTGGTCGACGGGGTGGACCGGGCCGACGATGATGACGAGCCGGAGATCTTCAGCCTGATCGGGCTGCTGTGGGCCGGCACCGCGTTCCTGTGGATGGTCAACTTCTGGTGGTTCCAGTACCGCCTGCTGGCGATGGAGGGACCGTGGACGGTGTGGCGCTACCTGTTCATGGTCCTGTACTCGGTGGTGCTGTACGTGCTGGCCGTGGTCCTGGTCCCGCGCGACTGGGACAAGGTCAAGCGCTACGACGAGTTCTTCATGCGCAACCGGCGCTGGTTCTTCATCGCGCTGCTGCTGGCCAGCGTGGCCGACCTGTTCGATTCCTGGTTCAAGGGTGGCCTGCGCTACGTGCTGGACATGGGGCCGATCAACAACCTGGTTGTGCTGGTGACGGTCCCGGTGGTCGTCATCGGCATTGCCTCCCGCCGGCTGGTGACCCAGAAGATCATCGCCGCGTTGTACTTCGTCCTGTACCTGTTCTCGGTATTCGAATATCTCCCGGTGCTGGACGGCTGATCGGGCGTTCCACGCTGCGGAAGCAAACAAAAAGCCCGGCACCGTCCAGTGGACGATGCCGGGCCTGGGGACTGCCCGGTTTCAGCGGTGGGCGTGGATCAGCCCAGCGCCTTGGACTTGAGGCGGGCGAACTCGTCGGCGCTGATCGCGCCGGAATCCAGCAGCGACTTGGCCTCGGCGATCTGCTCGGTGGGCGACTTGCTGCCGGCCACGGAGCGGATGTAGGCATCGGTTTCCGCGCGTGCTTCCTTGACCGCTTCGATCTGGCGCTCGGACATGCCACGGCCACGGAACAGGATGTAGAGCAGGGCGGTGAAGATCGGGACGAAGATCAGGCCCAGGAACCAGATCGCCTTGGAGAAACCGCCCAGCTTCTTGTCGCGGAACAGGTCGACGATGATCTGGAACAGCACGATCAGGTAGGCGACCAGGACGAACACCACCAGGATCTGCCAGATGGTTTCCCAGAAATTGCTGCTCATTGCGTGATTCTCCGAAAGGAAGGGTGATGCAGGAACGCCCGGGCAGTGGCTGCCTCGGGCGTGGTGGAAGGATCGCCGGCCACGTTAACACCATGGCGGTGTTACGTCATTGGCCGGTGGCGGGCGTACTAGCGGGCGGTCTTCCTGACCGGGGTTTTGTTCGCCGGCTTCTTCGCAGGCGCTTTCTTCACCGCCTTGGTTGCCTTGGTCGCCTTCGCCACCGGCTTGGCGGCCGACGCCTTGCGGACGGGTTTCCTGGCAGCCGCCCCGGCGCGCTTGGCCGTGGGCCTGGCGGCCGGGGCTTTCTTCGCGGCCGGCTTGCGCGCAGGGGCCGGGCTGGCTGGCGCCTTGGGCGCGAACGCCTGCCAGGGCGTAACCACCACCTCCAGGTCCGGCAGCACCGCTTCCCAGCCGGCGAACAGGTGCGACCACTCCGGTCCCAGCGCCGGGGTCGCCAGCCCGGCCTGGTCCAGGGCGGCGATGGTGTCGCGTTGCCAGGCTGCCAGCGCATCCTGCAGGCCGCGGGCGAAGCTGGCCTGGGCGGCCACCACGATCTGGGTGGTGGCCTGCTGGTCGCCGAAGCGCTGCTGCAGCTGGCGCAGGCAGGCGTCGGCCGGCAGCGACAGCAGTCGTTGCCAGTCCTGGGCGCGCAGGATCTCCTGCACTTCGGTGCCGCCTTCGACGAGGCCGTCGTTGACCAGGCGCTGGACCAGTTCGTACCACTGCTGGCCGCCGGTCCGGGCCAGTTCGGCGATGCGTGCCAGCAACTGGGCATTGGCCTGTGACAGCGCCAGGGGGAAGGTGGTCGGGTCTTTCATGCGTGGCTCCTCGTGGGGGATTGCATGGGATCGGCCGCCCGGGCAGGCGCGGGCGCCGGTGGCCGCGGGACGATTCATCCCCGGCTCGGCGCCACGCTAGCGCCTGCGGCCATGGCGGGCAACGGCCGGCCGCGCGGGCTATGCTTGCAGGCCCTGATGTCCTGCCCGTGCTGGAGCCCCCCTTGCGTACCTCCCGGTCCCGTCTCGTCCGTTTCGCCGCCCCGTTGCTGTGCACGGTGCTGGCCGCCTGTTCCACCGCGCCCACCGGGGCCCCGGCCGGCCGGGTGAGCGTGACGCTGCCGGCCACCGCACTGCCGGGCCCGGGCTACGCCTTCGTGCCGCTGGCGCCGATGACCTCGGCCGAGCAGGATGCGCGGGTCCAGGACGAAGCCTTCCGCGCCCGCCTGCAGCAGGCGCTGGAAACCTCCTTGCAGGCCCAGGGTTACATGCCGATGGAGATGGCCAAGGCCGATTTCCTGGTCGCCTGGCGGGTGGGCGTGCGTGATGTGCACGAAGTGCTGCCCGTGGCCGAAACGGCCGCCGGCGGCACCCGCATGGCCGCGGTCGAATGCAGCGGGGGCCGTTGCTCGCAGCTGGTGGTGCGCAGCGACACCGGCGCGCCGGTCTCCCGCGATCGCTACACCACCGTGGACCGGACCGAGGGCGGCCTGCTCGTGGAGATGGTCGAGCCGGCTTCGTTGCGGGTGGTGTGGAGCGCCCTGAACACCGGCAACGTGCAGCCGCGTGATACGACCCAGGCGCGGCTGGATGCGATCGCCGCCAAGACCCTGGAACAGCTGCCGCCGCACCACGGGCACTGACCCCCTGCCGCGCCTGCGGCCGAGGGCGTAGGCTTGGCCGCGCGGCACCGGTGCCGCGCACGAGGGGACGTACGCATGCAGACGCAGACGCAGGCCGCCGTGGCGCGGCCCAGGGCCTACTGGTGGATCGCGGTGCTGGCCCTGGTCTGGAACCTGATCGGGCTGGCGATGTTCTTCAGCCAGATGCTGATGGACGGTACGCAGGTGATGCAGTTGTCCGAGGCGCAGCGCGCGGTGTACCTGGCCACCCCGGGCTGGGTGAACCTGGCGTTCGCCTTCGCGGTGATCGCCGGCGTGCTGGGCGCGCTGTGCCTGCTGTTGCGCCGGCGCCTGGCGGTGCCGATGTTCGCCATCTCGCTGCTGGCCCTGCTGGTGCAGGTCGTCGGTGGTTACCTGGTCACCCCGGCCTGGGCCGCGTACGGTGCGGCCGGACTGGCGCTGCCGGGCTTACTGCTGGTGGTGGCGCTGCTGCTGTGGCGCTACGCGCGCGGCTGCCGGGCCGGCGGCTGGTTGCGCTGACGGGGGCGGGCCGGCGGCGGCCGGCGTTCAGCCGGCTTCGGGCGGATCGGCCGCTTCCGGGCTGTAGTGGGCCACGATCGTGGTGGCGGTCAGGTTGCCGGTGACGTTGCCGGTGGTGGCGAACACGTCCGGGATGGTGTCCACCGCCAGCAGCAGGCCCAGCGGTTCCACCGGCAGGCCCATCGACTGGGTCACCGGCATCACCGTGGCCATGAAGCTGACCTGGCCGGGCAGGCCCACCGAACCCAGGCTGATCACCACCGCCAGCGCCGCGCCGGTGGACAGCTGCAGCGTGGTCAGTTCGATGCCGTAGGCCCAGGCCACGAAGGCGGCGGCGACGATGTACTGCACCGGCGAGGTGATCCGGAACAGGGTCACCGCCATCGGCAGCACCAGCGCGGCCACCGCACGCGGCAGGCCCAGACGTTCGCGCGCGCTTTCCAGCATCGCCGGCAGCGAGGCCAGCGAGGACTGGGTACTGGCCGCCACCACCTGCGCCGGCAGGATCCCGGAGGCGAAGGCGGCCGGCGAGCGTCGCGCCAGGGTCATGACCAGCACGTAGCAGATCAGCATCGCGCCGATGTACATGCCGCACTGCAGGACGATGTAGCCGGCCAGCGCGCCGACCACGCCCACGCCGGCCTGGGCGCACACCGCCAGCATCAGCGCGAACACGCCGACCGGCGCCACCAGCAGCACCCAGTGCACGATCACGATCATGGTGTCGGCGATGGCGTGGCACAGGCCGATGACGTGCGCGCGGCGTTCGGCGTCGACCCGGGTCAGGGCAAAGCCGAAGAACAGCGCGAACACCACCAGCGGCAGCATCGCCCCTTGGGCGGCGGCCATGATCGCGTTGGAGGGGATCACCCCGCTGACCCATTCGGCCAGGCTGGGCGCGCCGCTGGAGGTCGCCACCGCCGCGGTGCCGGCCAGGGTCGCGGCCAGTTGCTCGCTGCGTGGCACCAGCGACAGCAGGGCCGGGGCGACGATGGCCGCGTAGGCGGCGAACAGCGAGAGCATGGCCACGAACAGGACCATCGCCCGTCGCGCCACCCGTCCGGAGGTGGCCGCGTCGGCGGCGCTGGCCACGCCCAGGATCACCAGGGCCAGCACCAGCGGTACCACGGTCATCTGCAGGGCGCTGAGCCAGAGCCGGCCGATCGGCTGGGCGATGGCCGCGGCGGTGGCGGCCGCGTCCGGGTGCCAGCGAGCCAGGGCCAGGCCGACCACCGCACCGAGCAGCAGCGAGGAGAGCACGCGCGTGGTCGCGCCGGGCAGTTTCATGGTGCGTCTCCGTGGGCGGTGGGCAGGTTCCAGGCCGTGGCCAGGCGTTGCCGTTGCGCCTGCGGCAGCAGCACGAAGCGCGGGGACTGGTCCGCATCCAGCCAGGCCAGCAGCGCTTCCATGTCCGCATCGGCCATAGCGGTGCAGCCGGCGGTGACCTCGCCGGGTGTGCGCCACAGGTGGGCGAAGATGCAGCTGCCGGCCCGGGGCACGCTGTCGGCGTTGTGTTCGATCACCAGGCCCAGGCGGTAACGCGGGTCGCCCTGGCGGTGCAGGTCCAGGCGCATCGGTTCGGTCGAGCCGGCCACGGCGGCCTGGCCAACCTCGCGCGCATCGACGATGCGGTTGTAGAGCGGCGAGTCGGGTACGTCCATGCACCAGCTGTCGGACTGCATCTGCGCGTAGGGCAGGCCGGTGCTGGCCTGGCCGGCATAGCCGAACGCCGTGCCCAGGGCGAACACACCGGCCGGGCTGCGGCCATCGCCCTCGCGCTTGACCGGGCCGGCATCCACGTCGGTGGCCGGGTGCAGGCCGCTACCCCAGGCGCTGCCGTGGCGGCCGATCGATACCGGGAAGGCGGCGATCTGCCGCCAGGCCGCCGCGTCGGTGTCGCGTTCGTAACGGGCGGCGACGCCCTGGTTGGCGTCCCAGTCGGCGGTGGTGACCAGCACCAGCTGGCGGGCTCCGTGCAATGGGCCGGGGGCGGCGGCCAGCGCGCCGGCACTGGCGCACAGCCACAGCAGCAAGGCGGTGGCGCCGAGCAGGTGAGCGCTGGTGCGGACGCGAGGCGGTGGGGCGGACGCTGGGGCCATGCGCGGGTTCCGGGTCAGGCGTCCAGCAGGTGCTGGATGCGTTCGAGGTTGATGCCGAGCTGGCGGTGGCGTTCCGGATTGGCCCGGCACAACAGCACGAACAGGAAATCCAGCAGGTATTGCAGGGAGGAACGGTACAGCAGTTGCTCGATGTGCGGGGCAGGGTCGTGCGCCGAAACCACCAGGGTCGCGTCGGCATGGGCGCGCAGCGGGTTGGCGGTGTGACGGGTGATCGACACCACCTTGCCCTCGCAGGCCTGGAACTGGCGACTGAGCTGGCACAGCACCGGCAGCTGGCCGAACTCGGAGAACACCAGCAGCACGTCGCCGGGGCGGGTGGCCGACAGGTTGGCCATCATCAGGATCGGGTCGGCATGGTCCACCACCAGCATGCCCAGCAGCGACAGGCGCATGGCGAACTCGCGCGCGAACAGGCCGTCGTCGCCCAGCCCGCAGACGAACACCTTGCCGGCGCCATCGACCAGGCCGACGATCGCTTCGACCTGCGCGCGCGGATTGAGCAGGCGGGTTTCCTCCTCGGCACCGGCCTTGCTCTGGCGCAGGCCCGCCTCCAGCCTCAGGTAGTCGTCATCGCCATCGGCGGCCACGCCCGGTGCCGCGTCGTTGCCGCCATTGCGCGCCAGCGCCTGGCCGATGTTGTACTTCAGGTCCGGGTAGCCCTTGAAGCCGAATTTCTGGCTGAACTTGACCACCGAGGACTGGCTCACGCCCAGCGCGCTGGCCAGCTGCTGGGAGGAGTAGTC
This sequence comes from Pseudoxanthomonas sp., assembly GCA_018060215.1. Classification (GTDB taxonomy): domain Bacteria; phylum Pseudomonadota; class Gammaproteobacteria; order Xanthomonadales; family Xanthomonadaceae; genus Pseudoxanthomonas. The sequence goes on along the minus strand of JAGOWL010000056.1, from coordinate 3,409 downwards.
GCGCAGCAGCTGGGCGTTGTCGAGGATGAAGTCGGCGATGCGGCGTTCGATCGCCGACATCTGGTCGCGTTCGGAGCGGAGCTTCACCAGGGGCGGCATGGGTCCGATCTTGATCCGGGGAGGGTGGGCCTGGCAACCGGCGCCGGGCTCAGCGCGGCACCGGTTCCAGCCCGTCGATGCGGACGATGCCCAGGCCGGGCGCATCGGTGATGGTGATTTCCGATTCGTTGAACACCACCCCGCCGTGGACCGGGTTGAACTGGCTCAGCGAAGGGCCGTCCAGGTCGACCTTGGTGATGGCGTCGGCCTTGGCCACCGCCAGGTGCACGGCCGCAGCCACCGAGATGGCCGACTCGAGCATGCAGCCGATCATGCACTGCACCCCGTACAACGCGGCGATGTCGGCCACGCGCACGGCATTGGAGATGCCGCCGGTCTTCATCAGCTTGATGTTGATGATGTCGGCGGCGCGGCGCTGGATCAGGTCGAACACCTGGCTGGGGCCGAACACGCTCTCGTCGGCCATCACCGGGGTGTGGACCCGCTCGGTGACGTACTTCAGGCCCTCGATGTCGGCGGCCTTGACCGGTTGTTCCAGCAACTCCAGCAGCACGCCGGCGTCCTCCAGTGCGTGCATCGCGTAGACGGCCTGCTTGGCGGTCCAGCCCTGGTTGGCGTCCAGCCGCAGCAGGGCGCGGCCCTCGACCGCGGCGTGGATCGCCTTGACCCGCTCGATGTCCAGGCCGATGTCCTTGCCGACCTTGATCTTGAGCGAATCGAAGCCGCGTTCGACCGCGGCGATCGAATCGGCCACCATCTTGTCGATGTGGTCCACCGAGATGGTGATGTCGGTGGTGATCACCGGGTCGCCGCCGCCGAGCATCTGGTACAACGGCGCGCCGTGGAGCTGGCCCCACAGGTCGTAGACGGCGATCTCCACGGCGGCCTTGGCGCTGGTGTTGCGCTCCATCGAGTTCTGGATCAACCCGCAGATGTGGTTGAGGTTGCTGATGTCCTGGCCGATCAGGCGTGGCTTGATATGGCGTTCGATCGCCTCGACGATCGAACCGTGGGTGTCGCCGGTGATCACCGCGGTGGGCGGCGCCTCGCCATGGCCGGTGTGGCCGCTGTCGGTGCGCACCAGCACCACGATGTCTTCGACCGTGTCCACCGTGCGCAGGGCGGTCTTGAACGGGGTCTTCAGGGGCACGCGCAGCATGCCCAGTTCGATGTCGGTGATCTTCATGGACGGGTCTTGCTTCCTTCGCTGGACCGGGGGCGCATCCGCTGGATGCTGGTCATGTGGTCGACGTAGCTGCCATTGTCGCCAAACAGCATCGGCTCCAGCGGGGTCACCGACACGCCATTGAGGCCGGCGCGCACACGCTGGCCATCGGCGCCGGCCCAGCTGCCGCCGTTGGTGTCGTGGATCATGTAGGCCAGCCCGTCCTGGTGGCCGATGGCCATCATCACGTGGCCGGGGATGTAGACCAGGTCGCCGACCTGCAGTTCGCGTACCGCCGGCTTGCGCTTGTCGATGCCATCGTCCGGGCTGAATCCGATCCGGTCCAGCGCCGGGCTGATGGCCTGGTCGCGGGTGTTGCGCGGCACCAGCACCCCGAAGCTGCGGTAGATCTCCGAGACGAAGCCGCTGCAGTCGCGCGCGTCGTAGGAATGGCCCCAGCCATAGCGTTCGCCCAGGAACTTGAACGACTGCCGCAGCAGGTTGGCCGGGGTCAGCGGCAGGTATTCGCCACTGACGTCGGCAACCTTCGGTATCAGCGCCGGGGCGAAGGCCAGGCTGCCATCGGTCTGGCGCACCGGCAGCTCGACCACGTGCGAGGCATGCGGGTGCTGGCCGTTGACCAGTTGCATCGGTGGCCAGTCCTCGCGCAGCGGCAGGCGCAGGCCCATGTCCAGCTGCAGCGCCGACACCCGCGGCTCGTCCGGGGTGAAGGTGGTGCGCACGGTGGCACCGGTCACCACCAGGTAGGGTTCGCGCGTGGCGTAGCCGAGCACCGCGGCACGGGTGCCGAGGGCGACATGGCGGGCCTCGATCCAGGCCGCGTAGCGCTCGCTGGCGATGAACAGCCATTGCCGGTCGCGGCTCTCGTGCAGCACCGCCACCGCATCGCCGGGGAACAGGGCCGATTCCTGGAAGCGGTCGATGTCGGTGTCACCGGGCGTGCTGAACACCCGCAGCCGGGTCGGGAAGGCGCGCAGGTCGGCGCGATGCACCACCAGGCCGTAGCGCAGCGGCCGCGCGGCCGCGATCGCATCCAGCGCGATCGCGTGCTGCATCGCGACAAGATCTTCGGCCGCGACCGGTCGGCCGTCTTCGCCGTACAGGGCGCGGGTGGGGGGCACCGACAGGGCCTGGACCTTGCCGCGCACGAAGTCGGCCGGCAGCGGGTCGGGCAGGGTGGCGATGTCGATGATCGACCGGTCCTGGCTGCGCATGCGCGCGTTCTGCGCGGCGATGGCGCTGGCATCCAGGATCAGCCGGTCCGGTTCGGGCAGCCGGGCGATCCAGTGCGCGGCGGAGAGCTCGGCCTGGGTGACGCCGACCACCCCGGTGGGCGCCGGCGGCACCGGCGTACGCGCGGCCAGGCTGGCCGGCAACAGCGCAGCCAGCAGCAGGACGGCCGGCGGCCACCGGCGGTGGCCGCGCCTGCCTGGACCGGGCCGGCGCGACGAGGACGCGATGGGGTTCTTCATTGCGGCGGTACTCCCCCGGGGCAGTCGTGAAGAATAGTTATTCCTAATATTGGCGGCGTCAAGAATAAATTATTGACCCGTCTGCGGGGGCGTGCTAAACCGGACGTGAACCACCGACCGGGGAAGTGTCGCCGTGGAATCCGCCCGCCGCCAGTCCAATCGAAAGCCGACCCCCTCCGGGTCGCGCCGCTGGCGTGCGTGGGCGTCGGCCCTGTTGCTGGTTGTGGCCGGCGTGCAGGCGGCTGCGCCGACGGCATGGCCGGACGTGGCGCGGGCGGTGGATCGCGGTGACTTCCGCGGCGCCGAGGCGGCCATCGCCGCCGCACTGGCCGACCCGACGCTAGGCGATGAACCGCGCCAGGCGCTGGCATTCGAACGCGAGCGCATGCGCCGCATCGGCCTGGACTTCAGCCTCGACCGTGGCGCGGTGCTGGCCCGGCTGCGGCAGGCGATCCCGGACCTGGAGGAGGCCGAATTCGACGCCTGGGATGCCGCCGGCCTGGTCGAGCACCTGGACATCGACGGCCAGCGTCGCTACTTCAACCGCGCCGTCTCCAACCTGTACACCCGCAACAGCTCGCTCCACTTCGTGGTGTAAGACGGAGATAGGGATTTCAGTATGGGTCGCCACTGGGCGTCCATCGAACCCCGTTTGGCCTCCCCCGGCCGGGCGCCGCCGACCCGCCATCTC
>JAGOWL010000179.1 GCA_018060215.1 Pseudoxanthomonas sp. | reverse complement strand
TTCTGGTCGCGCAGGTTTCGCGAGAAACCATGTGCGGTGTCGCCCTCCCCCGCGTTCGGGAATCGGCAGCCCGCACGCCCGATCTTCGAGACGCAGATGGCCCCCCGCAACCGCCACGGGCTCCACGACCCGACCTCCGAACGCGACGCCTGTGGCTTCGGCATGATCGCCCAGCTCGACGACCAGCCCTCGCGGGCGCTGGTGGACACGGCGATCGCCGCGCTCTCGCGCATGACCCACCGCGGCGGCGTGGCCGCCGACGGATTGACCGGCGACGGCTGCGGCCTGCTGCTGCGGCAGCCGGCTGCCTGGTTGCGGGCGTTGGCCCAGGACGCCGGCATCCGCCTGGACCCCGATGCGCGGCTGGCTTCGGGCCTGGTGTTCCTGCCGCACGACGAGGCCGCCGCTGCCCACTGCCGCCACACCCTGGAAGACGAACTGCACCGGGTCGGAGTGGCGGTGAAGGGCTGGCGCGCGGTGCCGGTCGATACCGGCGTGTCCGGCCCGCTGGCACGCGACACCTTGCCGGTGATCGAACAACTGTTCGTGGAGGCCGGCAGCGGGCAGGAGGAGGAGGCGTTCGCGCTGGCCCTGTTCCTGGCCCGGCGCCGCAGCGAGCAGCGCCTGGGCGCCGGCTCCAGTGAAGGATGCGCCGACTACTACGTGGTGACGCTGTCGCCGCATTCGATCGGCTACAAGGGCATGGTCCTGCCGGACAAGCTGGCGCGCTTCTACACCGACCTGCAGCGCCCGGACCTGGCCTCCAGCGCGGTGGTGTTCCACCAGCGTTTCTCCACCAACACCCTGCCGCGCTGGCCGCTGGCCCATCCGTTCCGGATGCTGGCCCACAACGGCGAGATCAACACCATCGAAGGCAACCGCCGCTGGGCCCAGGCCCGTGGCCAGGTGTGGAAGAGCCCGCGCTTCGACGTGGCCGAACTGCAACCGATCGTGTCCCTGCATGGCTCCGATTCGCAGAGCCTGGACAACATGCTCGAGCTGCTGGTGTCCGGCGGCATGGAACTGATCCAGGCGCTGCGCATCCTGGTGCCGCCGGCGACCCAGTCGCTGGAGTTCAAGGACCCGGACCTGGCTGCGTTCTACGAGTTCTACGGCCTCAACACCGAGCCGTGGGATGGCCCGGCCGGGATCGTGTCGCTGGATGCGCGCTATGCGGCCTGCACCCTGGACCGCAACGGCCTGCGGCCCTCGCGCTGGCTGCTGACCTCCGATCGCCACTTCATCGTCGCCAGCGAGGCCGGGGTGTGGGAGGTGCCGACCGAGCGTATCGTGCGCAAGGGCAAGCTGGGCCCGGGCGAGATGATCGCCATCGACCTCAAGCGCGGCGACCTGCTCGATTCGGAGGCGGTGGACCGGATCAACCGCGGCCGTGCGCCCTACAAGCAATGGCTGCAGCAGGGCCTGACCTACCTGCAGACCGAACTGATCGACCCCTCGCTGGCCGAGGAGCCGTTCGACGAGAAGACCCTGCGCAGCTACCACAAGCTGTTCCAGCTCAGCACCGAGGAAGTGGAGCTGGTGCTGCGGCCGATGGCCGAGACCGAGCAGGAAGCCACCGGTTCGATGGGCGACGACACCCCGATGGCGGTGCTGAGCCGGCGCAACCGGCCGCTGTACGACTACTTCCGCCAGGCCTTCGCCCAGGTCACCAACCCGCCGATCGATCCGCTGCGCGAAGACTGCGTGATGTCGCTGGCCACCCAGCTGGGCCGGGAGACCAACATCTTCCATGCCGGCCCGGAAACGGTGAACCACATCCTGCTCAACTCGCCGGTGCTGTCGCAGCGCAAGTTGCGGCAGATGATGGTGATGCCGCAGTACGCGGACAAGAACCGGCTGATCGACCTGTCCTACGAGGCGGACGAAGGGCTGCAGGCCGGGATCGAGCGCATCTGCCGGCAGGCCGAGCAGGCCGTGCGCGAAGGCATGGTGATGCTGCTGGTCTCCGACCGCTACCCGCTGCCGGGGCGGCCGATGGTGCATGCGCTGCTGGCCACCGGCGCCATCCACCACCACCTGTGCCGGGTCGGGCTGCGCTGTGACGCCAACCTGATCATCGAGACCGGCACCGCCCGCGATGCGCACCATGTCGCCTGCCTGCTCGGTTTCGGCGCCACCGCGGTGTATCCCTACCTGTCCTACCAGACCCTGTTCGACATGGGCCGGCGCGGCATCCTGCAGCTGAAGAAGGGCGAGGTCGCCCAGATCGGCCGCAGCTACCGCAAGGGCATCTACAAGGGCCTGTCCAAGATCATCTCCAAGATGGGCATCGCCACCATCGCCAGCTACCGCGGCGCGCAGCTGTTCGAGATCGTCGGCCTGGCGCCGGAAGTGGTGGAGCTGTGCTTCCCGGGCACGCCCTCGCGCGTGGGCGGCGCCGGCTTCCAGCGCCTGGACCGCGACGCGCGCGACCTGCAGGCCGATGCCTGGAATGAACTGAGCGCGCCGGAGATCGGCGGGGTGCTCAAGTACGTGCACGGCGGCGAGTACCACATGTACAACCCGGACGTGGTGATGACCCTGCAGCAGGCCACCCGCAGTGGTGATCGGCAGGACTGGAAGGCCTACACCGAGGCGGTGCATTCGCGCCCGCCCTCGGCGCTGCGCGACCTGCTGGAACTGAAAGCCGCCGAGGTGCCCACTCCGCTGGAGCAGGTCGCTCCGGCCTCGGACCTGCTGCGCCGCTTCGACACCGCCGCGATCAGCCTGGGCGCGTTGTCGCCGGAGGCGCACGAGGCGCTGGCGATCGCCATGAACCGGCTGGGCGGGCGCAGCAACTCGGGCGAGGGCGGCGAGGACCCGGCCCGCTACGGCACCGACAAGCGTTCGAAGATCAAGCAGGTCGCCTCCGGCCGCTTCGGCGTCACCCCCGAGTACCTGGTCAATGCCGAGGTGCTGCAGATCAAGGTGGCCCAGGGCGCCAAGCCCGGCGAGGGCGGCCAGTTGCCCGGGCACAAGGTCAACGAGCTGATCGCGCGGCTGCGGCATGCGCGCCCGGGGATCGGCCTGATCAGCCCGCCGCCGCACCACGACATCTATTCGATCGAGGACCTGGCCCAGCTGATCTTCGACCTCAAGCAGGTCAATCCGCAGGCGCTGGTATCGGTGAAGCTGGTTTCGCACGCCGGCGTGGGCACGATCGCTGCTGGCGTAGTCAAGGCCGGCGCCGACCTGATCACCGTGTCCGGCCACGACGGCGGCACCGGCGCCTCGCCGATCAGTTCGATCCGCTACGCCGGCGGGCCCTGGGAACTGGGCCTGGCCGAATCGCACCAGGCGCTGGTGGCCAACGACCTGCGCGGACGGGCGATCCTGCAGACCGACGGTGGCCTGAAGACCGGCCTGGACGTGGTCAAGGCCGCCCTGCTGGGCGCCGACAGCTTCGGCTTCGGCACCGGGCCGATGATCGTGCTGGGCTGCAAGTACCTGCGCATCTGCCACCTCAACAACTGCGCCACCGGCATCGCCACCCAGGACGAGCGCCTGCGCAGCCACCACTTCACCGGGCTGCCCGAGCGGGTGGAGAACTTCTTCCAGCTGCTGGCCGAAGAAGTGCGCGGCTGGCTGTCGGTGCTGGGCGTGCGTTCGCTGGACGAAATCGTCGGTCGCACCGACCTGCTGCGGCAACTGGACGTGGCCCCGCGCGAAGGCGTGCGCATGGACCTGTCGCGGTTGCTGCATCCGGCACCGCGCGAGGAAGGACGTTGCGCGGCCGCACGCCTGTACGAGTCGCCCGACAGCCTGGCCACCCAGCTGGACATCCAGCTGGCCGATGCCATCGCCCACAAGCGCGGCGGCGAGCATCGCCACCTGATCCACAACACCGACCGCAGCATCGGGGCGCGCCTGTCGGGCACCATCGCCCGGGCGCACGGCAACCACGGCATGGACGAAGCGCCGATCACCCTGCACTTCCGCGGCACCT
>JAGOWL010000178.1 GCA_018060215.1 Pseudoxanthomonas sp. | reverse complement strand
CACCTGCGACGCCAACGGCGTGCCCGTGGAACTCCCCCAGCCCGCCGATTTCCGCCCGTAACCCCCCCATCGCCCCGCCCCGTAGGTCGGGGCCACGCCCCCGACGCCCGCAACCACGCATTCCCGTAGGTCGGGGCCACGCCCCCGACGCCCGCAACCACGCATTCCCGTAGGTCGGGGCCACGCCCCCGACGCCACCACCACTCAGAACGGCTTGCCCAGCACCAGCCAGATCACCACCAGCAAGCCCAGCACCGGCAGTTCGTTGAACACGCGCAACTTGAACTGGCCCGGCAGCGCCCGACCCTTGTCCAGCCCCTTGAGCCAGCGCCCACCAAGGATGTAATGCGCGAACATCAGCGCCACCAGCGCCAGCTTGGCGTGCATCCAGCCGGTGCCGGGCGCGACCATGGTCGGAAAGCCCTCGATAAAGCGCCAGCCCAGCCACAGCAGCAGCCCCAGCAGCACCGCCAGGCCGAACATCATGTGGCCGAAGCGGTACAGGCGCCGTCCCATCCCGGTCAGGCGCGCCACCACTTCCGGCTGTCCCTTGGCCTGTTCCAGGTTGACCAGGATCCGCGGCAGGTAGAACACCGCCGCCATCCAGGCGACCACGAACAACAGGTGGAAGGTCTTGGCCCAGAGGTAGGTGGTTTGCATGCACGGCGCCTGCGGCAGGTAGGATGTGGCGATTCTCGGCCATCGCGCGCAGGGTGTCGAACCGGTCGGCATGCGCGCGGCCGCACCGACACTCCCGCGCGATGACCAAGACCTACGACCGCCACTATTTCCAGCACTGGTACCGCGACCAGGCCATCCACGACCCCAGGCGGCTGGCGCGCAAGGTCGCCCTGGCCGTGGCGGTGGCCGAGCACCATCTGGAACGGCCCGTGCGCAGCGTGCTCGACATCGGCTGTGGTGAAGGCGCCTGGCGCGCACCGCTGCTGAAGCTGCGGCCGAAAGTGCGCTACCTGGGCTTCGACTCCAGCGAATATGCCATCGCCCGCCACGGCGCGCGCCGCAACCTGCACCCGGCGCGCTTCGGCGATTTCGCCTGGCTGCGCCCGTGCGCGCCGGTGGACCTGCTGGTGTGCGCCGACGTCCTCCACTATCTGCCCAGCCGCGAACTGCTGGCCGGCCTGCCCGGCCTGGCCGAACTGTGCGGCGGTGTGGCCTTCCTGGAGACCTTCAGCGCCGAAGACCAGTTCGAAGGCGACACCGAAGGTTTCCAGCCACGCAAGGCCGCCTGGTACCGGCGCCGCCTCAAAGCCGAAGGCTTCACCGCCATCGGCTCGCATTGCTGGCTCGGCCCGGCCCTGGCCGGCAGCGCCTCGGCCCTGGAGCGCGCCGACTAGATCCCGCGCCGCGCCGCCCAGCCGTGGATCACCGCGGCGATCGCCTCCACCCCGTCGGTCAGCGCCGCCGGGCCCGGCTGCAGGATCAGCGGCGACTTGATCTCGTGCAGCTCGCCGTCGCGCACCGCCGGGATCATCCCCCAGCCCGGCCGCGCCGCCACCTGCTGCGGCCGGAACTTCTTGCCGCACCACGACCCCAGGATGATGTCCGGTGCCCGCGCCACCACCGCATCGCCGTCGGCCAGGATCCGCCCCTTGGCCAGCGGCTGCGCCGACAGCTCCGGGAACACGTCGTCGCCTCCGGCGATCGCCACCAGCTCGCCCACCCAGCGGATGCCGGTGATGATCGGCTCGTCCCATTCCTCGAAATAGACCTTCGGCCGCAGCGGCAGCGCCGCGGCCCGGGCCGCGACCGCATCGAGCCGGCGCTGCAACGCATCGGCATATTCCGAAGCGCGCTGCGCCGCACCGACCAGTGCCCCCAGCCGGCGCACGTAGTCGAGGATCCCGTCCACGCTGCGGTGGTTGGCGATCCACACCTCCACCCCGCGCCGCACCAGTTCGGCGGCGATGTCGGCCTGGATGTCGGAGAAGCCGATCGCCAGGTCCGGCTGCAATGCCAGGATCGCGTCGATCTTCGCGCTGGTGAACGCACTGACCCTGGGCTTCTCGCGCCGCGCCTGCGGCGGGCGCACGGTGAAGCCGCTGATGCCGACGATGCGGTCCTGCTCGCCCAGCGCGTACAGGGTCTCGGTCGGCTCCTCGGTCAGGCAGACGATGCGCCGCGGGCCGCTCATCGGCGCCAGCCCGGCACGCTCACGGAAACAGCATCCGCTTGCTCCAGCATCCATCGCCAGCGCGATCGTAGCGCCAGCGTTCGTGCAGGCGGAAACCGGCGCCATGCCAGAACTCCAACGACGACGGCAGCACCCGGAACCCGCTCCAGCCGTCCGGGCGCGGCACCTGGCGTCCGTCGAATTCCGCCTCGACCTCGGCCAGGCGGGCATCGAACGCCTCGCGCGATTCCAGCGTCGCCGACTGCCGCGAGGCCCAGGCACCAAGCTGGCTCATCCGCGCACGGCTGGCGAAGTACGCGTCGGCCTCGGCATCGTCCACCTGCACCACCTCGCCGGAAACCCGCGCCTGGATCCCGGCCTCGCCCAGCTGCCGCCACAGGAACAGCAGCGCCGCGCGCGGGTTGGCGCGCAGATCGCGGCCCTTGGCGCTGTCCAGGTGGGTGTAGAACACGAAACCGCGCTCGTCGAAGGACTTCAGCAGCACCGCGCGCACCGACGGCATGCCCGAGGCATCGGCGGTGGCCAGGGACATCGCGTTGGGATCGGCCATGCCGCTGGCCGTGGCCTGGGCCAGCAGTTGGCCGAAGGTGTCCAGGGCTTCGGCATACAACGGGTCGGTCATCGCGGTCTCCATGGGCGCAGTCAGGGCAGCGATTGTGCCCCGGTCGCGTATTGTGGCGCGATGTCGAACCAGGCGCATGCCGGCTTCCCGTCCTGGCTGGTGCAACAGGCACTGGCCGCCAGCGCTGCGCGCGCGGGGCGGGGCCTGCGCGTGTTCGGCATCTGCGGCCTGCAGGGCAGCGGCAAGAGCACCCTGGCCGCGCAACTGGTCGTCGCCGCGCGCCAGGCCGGACTGGCCGCCGCCACCGTTTCACTGGACGACTTCTACCTCACCGCCGCCCGGCGCCGGGCGCTGGCCCGCGACGTGCATCCGCTGCTGGCCACCCGCGGCCCACCCGGCACCCACGACCTGGCCCTGGCCCTGGAAACCTTCGCCGCCCTGCGCCGCGGCCACACCCGACCGCTGCCGCGCTTCGACAAATCCGGCGACGACCGCCTCGCACCCGAACACTGGGCCGACACGCCGGCACCGCTGGACCTGCTGGTGTTCGAAGGCTGGTGCCTGGGCGTGCCTGCCGAAAGCGAAGACGCTCTGCGCGAACCACTCAATCCACTGGAGCGCGGCGAAGATCCCGACGCCCGCTGGCGGCGCTGGTGCAACACCGCCCTGGCGCGCGACTATCCAGCGTTGTGGGCCCACGTCGATATGCTGTGGTTCCTGCAGCCACCGGGTTTCGAAACCGTGCACGCCTGGCGCGGCGAGCAGGAGCGCGCGCTGCAGGCCGCCCATCCGGACCGCACCGGCATGGACGACGCGGCCCTGGACCACTTCATCCAGCACTACGAACGGGTCAGCCGCCAGGCGTTGCGCACGATGCCCGGCATCGCCGATGCCTGCGTGCCGCTGGATACCGCGCGCACGCCGCTGGCCGTGATCGCACGCGAGGATCGCTGAAGTGGCACCCGCGCCGTCCGGGCATGCGCGCCCGATTCAGTCGGCCGCGCACCTCGCGTAGGGCGAGCCGGCCTGCCAGGGCTGGAAGCGGGCCGGCAACGGTAGCCCGCCTTTCCAGCCGAAGTCGTGCGGATCGACCCGCAGCGATCCGGCGCGTTCGTCATTGACCAGCACCAGCAGGGGATTGGGCCCGGCATCGGTCCAGTACGGGAAGAAGGCATGGGCATCCAATGCGGGAATCAGCCTGCGCATGGGGATGCCTCCAGACAACAACGCGGGA
>JAGOWL010000177.1 GCA_018060215.1 Pseudoxanthomonas sp. | reverse complement strand
CGCGCATCCGGCGACACGCCGGCGGCCTCGAACTGCTCCGGTCCACAGACCCCGTTCAAGGCATTGCGCAGGGTCTTGCGGCGCTGGCCGAAGGCGGCGCGGACCACCTCGGCGAAGCGGGTGCGGTCGGCGATGCCGATCGTGGCCGGATCGCGCGGGATCAGCCGCACCACCGCCGAGTCCACCTTGGGCGGCGGCCGGAACGCGCCGGGCGGGACCACGAACAGCGGCTGCACCTGGCACCAGGCCTGCAGCATCACCCCCAGCCGACCGTAGACCTTGCTGCCGGGCCCGGCAGCCATCCGGTCCACCACTTCCTTCTGCAGCATGAACACCATCTCGCGGATCGACGCGGCGTGGTCCAGCGCGTGGAACAGGATCGGCGAGGAGATGTTGTAGGGCAGGTTGCCGACCAGGCGGATCGGCGCACCGGCGGCCAGCGCGGTGAAGTCCACCTGCAGCACGTCGCGGTGGACGATGCTCAACTCGCCCACGCCTGCGGCCATGGCCGCCAGCGGGCCGACCAGGTCGCGGTCGAACTCGATCACGGTCAGCGCGCCGTGGCGGCGCAGCAGTGGCAGGGTGATCGCGCCCTGGCCGGGGCCGATCTCGACCAGGCGTTCGCCCGGTGCCAGGTCCACGGCCTGGACGATGCGCTCGATATAGGCGCGCTCGTGCAGGAAGTGCTGTCCCAGTGACTTCTTCGGGGGCGGAGGCGTGGTGCTCATGCGCCATTATCGCCGGTCGCGGGCCGGCGCAGGCTCAATCCATGCCCAGTTTCTTGAGCTTGTAGCGCAGTGCCCGGAAGGTGATGCCCAGCTGCTCGGCGGTGCGGGTCTTGTTCCAGCGGTTGTCCTCCAGCGCCTTCTGGATCGCGGCCCGCTCGAGCTGCTCGATGTAGGAGGGCAGGGCGCCGGTGGCCGGGTCCAGGTCCAGGACGGTGCCGGCAGGCGGTGGTACGACGGCGGCCGCGCTTCGGGCGACGGCTTGCGGCAGGTGCAGGTCGGAGGCATCGATGCTGTCGCCGTCGGCCAGGGCCAGGGTGCGCTCGAGGATGTTCTCCAGCTCGCGCACGTTGCCCGGGAAGGCATAGCCGGCCAGGGCCGACTGCGCGGCGCCAGTCAGGCTGGGGGGGGCTCGGCCCTGGCCGGCGGCCAGGCGCTGGATGATGGCCTGGGCCAGTTGCGGCAGGTCGCCGGTGCGCTCGCGCAGCGGCGGCACCCGCAGTTCGATCACGTTGATCCGGTAATAGAGGTCGTGGCGGAAGCGGCCATCGGCGACCAGGTGGGACAGGTCCTTGTGGGTGGCCGAGAGGATGCGCACGTCCACTTGCACCTCGGCCGAAGCGCCGACCGGGCGCACCGATTTTTCCTGGATGGCGCGCAGCAGCTTGACCTGCATCGGCAGCGGCAGCTCGGCGACCTCGTCCAGGAACAGGGTGCCGCCATGGGCGGCCTGGAACAGGCCCGGCTTGTCGGCGTGGGCGCCGGTGAAACTGCCTTTCTTGTGGCCGAAGAACTCGCTCTCCATCAGTTCGGCCGGAATGGCGCCGCAGTTGACCGGCACGAACGGCCCGGCCGCACGCGCGCCCTGCTCGTGGATGGTGCGGGCGACCAGTTCCTTGCCCACGCCCGATTCACCCAGGATGTAGACGGGGGCCTGGCTGCGGGCGACCTTGGCGATGGTGGCGCGCAGGGTGGCCATGGCCTGGGAGTCGCCCAGCAGGCGATTGGCTTCCGGCGGCGGGGGCGGCGGCTTGGGCCGGTCGGTGTTGTTCAGTTCCAGCGCGTGCCGGACCAGCCCGCGCAGCACGTTGATGTCCACCGGCTTGCTGACGAAATCGAAGGCGCCGGCCTTGAGCGCCTCCACCGCCAGGTCCATGCTGCCGAAGGCGGTGATCATCGCCACCGGGGTCTGCGGGTGGTTGCGGGCGATCTCGCCGACCAGCTCGATGCCGTTGCCATCGGGCAGGCGCATGTCGGTGAAGCACAGGTCGTAGCGGTTGCCGGCCAGCAGTTCGCGGGCCTCGGTGAGGTTGGCGGCGGTGTCGACCTGCAGGCCCATCCGGCCCAGGGTGAGCACCAGCAGTTCGCGGATATCGCGCTCGTCGTCGACGATCAGGGCACTGCGGTTGGCACTCATGGGGGGAACCTTAGCCCAGGGGAGGGGGAGTGGAAAAGTCCGTGGCGCACGCTCATGGCGGCAGGATGGCGTGGGGGCCGGGCATGGCCACCCGGAAGCAGGCGCCGCCCCCGGGGACGGGCACGTATTCCAGGTTGGCCTGGTTGGCCCGGCACAGCTCGCGGGCGATGTACAGGCCCAGCCCGGTGCCGTGCTCGGAGGTGGTGAAGAACGGCCGGAACAGCTGCGCGGCCACGCCCTCGGGGATGCCCGGGCCGCGGTCGAGCACGTCGACATAGGCGTTGCGGCCGTCCTGGAACACCCGCAGCCGCACCCGCGCCGGCTCGTCCATCAGCCGGCCGTACTTGAGGGCGTTGTGGACCAGGGCGGTGAGCACCTGCTGCAGGTGCCGCGGGTCGACCATGGCCGGGATCGGCTGTCCCGGGACCACGGCCTCCAGGCTGTCGGTCTCGATCGACAGGGTTTGCCGGTAGTCGTCGACAAAACGCCGAACGAAGCTGGACAGGTCGATGTTCTCCGGATTGGCCCGCTCGCGCCGGGCCAGCCCGAGCACGCTCTCGACGATGCCGTTGGTGCGCAGGCACTGCTGGTGGATGATCTGCAGCAGGCGGCGGTCGGCCTCGTCGATGTTGCGCGATTCCTCCAGCAGCTGCACCGCGTAGTTGATCGCCGCCAGCGGGTTGCGGATCTCGTGGGCCAGGCTGGCCGAGAACCGGCCCAGGGCCGCCAGGGTCAGCGATTCGGCACGGCGCGAGACCACGGTGGTGTCGTCCAGGAACACCACGGTCAGGTCGCCGTCGGCCAGCAGCCGCGCGAAGCGGGGCTGGACCTCGGGCTGGTCGGGGAACAGCTGCAGCGGGGCGTCATCGACCTGCCAGCCATTGCGCCAGCGCTGCAGGCGGCGCCCCAGCTCGGGCACCGACCGGTTCAGTTCCACCGCCAGCGCCTCGTTGCCGTCGCCCAGCAGCAGGGAGGCGGCTTCGTTGGCCAGGGTCACCTTGTTGTCGGCGTCCACCACCAGCACGCCGGTGCGCATGCGGCGGATGACCAGTTCGTTGATCTCCACCAGGTTGGCCACCTCGGCGCCGCGCTTTTCCGCCAGCCGCTGGCTGGAGCGGGCGCGGTGGCCGATCTGGTAGGCCAGCCAGCCCAGCGCCAGATAGCTGGTGACGAACATGCACAGCTCGGCCAGCGAGCGCGGCTGGTTGCCGTCGGCCAGCACGCTCCAGACGTACTCGCCGACCAGGGCCAGGCTGGCCAGCACGGCCACCACCATCCCGTAGCGCAGCGGCAGCAGCATGGCGGCGGCGGCGACGTTGAACAGCAGCATCATCGCGATGCCGGCAGCCACCGAGGGCAGGGCGTGGGTGGCCAGGGTCGCGGCCAGGATGTCGATGCAGGCCCCGCCGAACACCAGCGGCAGCATCCAGCGCTCGTAGCGGCTGGCCAGCAGCAGGAACAGCGACACCGCCAGGTAGGAGGCGGCCACCACTCCGCCGAGGGTGGCGCTGCGCGCCTGGCCGATCAGGTCCGAGAGCGGGCTGAACACCAGCGCGGCCATGATCCCGGCTTCCAGCACCCGGAACAGGCTGAAGAAGTACAGCTCGCGCCGGGGGATCGACTCCAGCCGGTCGATGAGTGATGGGTGGGGCAAGCCGGAGGCTCCCTGTACGCGGCCAAGGCCAGTATATAGGCAGCCGCAGTGACCACCGGGGCGGCCGCGCAGGCCTTGCCCGGCGGGCGTTTTGCACCGCCGCGCCCTTGTCGGCGACAATACCGCCCCCCGCCTCGCATGCCCCCTGGCCCCCCCGGCCCGGATCGGCGCCGCCC